>NZ_DASZKT010000276.1:0-131958 GCF_035552695.1 Actinospica sp. | reverse complement strand
CACGATCCGGCGCTCGCGACCGTCGGTGCCGGCACTGCGGGGTACTACTCCACGCGCAATTCCCAGGACGCGATAGACGCCTACCGGCCGGTGTTCGAGGGTTATCTCGGCTTCCAGAAACGCCTCGGCCTCGAACCGGTCTTCGCGACGCTGGCCGACTTCATCGAGCGCAGTTCCGCGCTGATCGGCAGCCCGGCCCAGATCATCGAGAAGGTGCACCGCTACTACGAGCAGTTCGGGCACAGCGTGATGCACCTGCACGCCGACGCCGGCGGGCTGACCGACGCCCAGCACCGCGACAGCCTCGAGCTCTTCCAGTCCGACATCGCCCCCACCCTGCGCCGCGAGATTCCCGATCCGCCCTGGCCCTGGGGGCCGGCCCCGTTCGCCCCCGACGACACCATCGCCCGAGCCCCGTCGACCGCCGAGCCGCTCGCTACCGGCTGACCAGCTGATAAGGACGAATCTTCGTGACGAACACACCGCTCGCCGTGCTCGACCTGGTGCCGATCTCTTCCGGATCGAACGCCGGTCAAGCCATTCGTAACAGCGTCGACCTGGCCCAGCAGGCCGAGCGCCTCGGCTACACCCGCTTCTGGTTCGCCGAGCACCACCTCAACCCGGGCGTCGCGGGCACGTCCCCGGCCGTCGTCATCGCGCTCGTCGCCGGTTCCACCGAGCGCATCCGGCTCGGCGCGGGCGCCGTGCAGCTCGGGCATCGCACGGCACTCTCGACGGTCGAGGAGTTCGGCCTGCTCGACGCGCTCTATCCGGGCCGCATCGATCTCGGCCTCGGACGTTCCGGCGGACGAGGGAAGCCCGGACCCGGCGGCACGTCCCCCGAACCGCCCAACCGCGATGCGTATACGACCTCGAACGGCCTACTGATCCCGCCCGCGTTCGACTACAAGGCGGTGTTGGGCTCACCGCGCTTCGGCCTTCAGCGGGCGCTGCTCCAGCTGCCCAACGCCGAACCGCAGGACTACGCCGAGCAGATCGGCGACATCCTCGCCCTGATCCGCGGCACATACGCCTCGCCCGAGGGCGTCGAGGCACACGTCGTGCCGGGCGAGGGAGCGGAACTCGAGCTGTGGATCCTCGGCAGCAGCGGCGGCGAGAGCGCCAACGTCGCCGGCGCCAACGGTCTGCGGTTCGCCGCCAACTACCACGTCAGCCCGGCCACCGTGCTCGAAGCGGTCGCCGGGTACCGCGCGGCGTTCCGGCCCTCCGAGCACGCCGAGGGACTGACGCAGCCGTATGTAAGCGTGTCGGCGGACGTGGTCGTCGCCGAAGACGAGGCCAAGGCGCGGGAGTTGGCGTCGGGCTACGGCCCGTGGGTGCGCAGCATCCGGGCCGCCGAGGGCGCGATCCAGTACCAGACGCCCGAGGAGGCCGCGGCCTACGTGTGGCCCGAGGGCGGACGCGAACTGGTCGAGGATCGCCTGCAGACCCAGTTCGTCGGCACCGCCAAGAGCGTGGCGGATCAGCTCGAGACCCTGCGGGACGCGACCGGCGCCGACGAGCTGATCGTCACCACGATCACCCACGACCACGCCGACCGCGTCCGCTCCTTCGAACTGCTGGCGGAGGAATGGGAAAAGCGTTAGGACAGTGCCTTGACGAATGGGTGAACGGCGTATCCGCGCGTCGCCGCGCCGAGGTCGGACAGTTCCGTGTATCCGGCCGCGAGGTAGAGGCCGACGGCTTCCGGCTGGCTCGGCCCGG
Source organism: Actinospica sp. (assembly GCF_035552695.1). Taxonomy (NCBI): domain Bacteria; kingdom Bacillati; phylum Actinomycetota; class Actinomycetes; order Catenulisporales; family Actinospicaceae; genus Actinospica; species Actinospica sp. The sequence goes on along the minus strand of NZ_DASZKT010000276.1, from coordinate 130,233 downwards.
TCGTCAGGAACACCTGCTCGTAGCCGAGATCCGCCGCCCGCCGCTCCAATTCATCGAGTACCCGCCGACCGAGCCCGCGGCGGCGGTGCTCGGCGTGCGTCCAGATCCGCTTGAACTCCGCCGTGGGCCGGCCGGAGAGGGCGGTGTCGATGATGCCCTTCGCGGCGAGTTCGAAGTCGAAGGCGCGCAGCGCGCCGCCCGCCACCGTCTGCCCGCCCTCGACGAGCAGCACGAGCGCGCCGCCGCGCTCCTCGGTGAACAGGTCGGTGGGATTCCGATCGAACTCGGCCGCCGCCCCCGGACCGTAGCGCTCGGTGTATTCGGCGAGCAGCCCCGCCAACAAGGGGGCGACACCGGGATCCTCCGGGCGGGCCATCGTCGCCGTCGTCGAATCCGTATCGACCATCGCGTTTCTCCGAGTTCTCATAAAACCGGCACGGGCTATCGAGGCTCAACTCCAGATGCTCTGCGGATATTCCCGATCCTCCTGGTATCACGCCTGCACGTGGACCTGATGCGCGTCACCGCCGCCAGCTGTCGCTGACCGCTCCTCCGCATTTCTTCGCGCCTTTCTCGCGCATCACGGCGCCATTTCGCGCTGCCCTTTTCGACTTGCAGAATCCCTGGAGTTTCGCCATGTCAACGACCGTCCAGACGGATCAGACCACTGAATCCGCATCGCAACCCCTCGCCGCGCAGGAAAAGCGGCTCCGGCACGAACTCGGCTTCTGGAGCCTGACCGCCACGTCCTTCGGCGGCATCATCGGCTCCGGCTGGCTGTTCGGCGCGTTCTACGGCGCGCAGATCGCCGGTCCCGCCGCGCTGATCTCCTGGCTGATAGCCGGCGTGGCCGTCTCGCTCGTCGCCCTCGTGCTGATCGAGCTCGGCGCGTCCCGGCCCGAGGCGGGCGGCAGCGTGCGCTGGCCGCTGTATGCCAACGGCCGCCTCGTCGGCACACTCGTCGGCTGGTCCGCGCTGCTCGCCCTGGCGAGCAGTACAGAGGTGCTCGCGATCCTGCAGTACGCCGCGCACTACTTCCCGTGGCTGTTCCACGGGAGCACGCTGTCCGTCGGCGGCATATTCGTCGCGGCCGCCTTGCTGGCCGTGCTCACGGTCATCAACTGGTACGGCATCAGGCTCTTCGCGCGCATCAACACGGCGATCACCGCGGTCAAGTTCATCGTCCCGGCGATCACGATCATCGCGCTGCTCGCCTCCGGCTTCCACCCGAGCCACCTGACCGACCACGGCGGATTCGCACCCAATGGCTGGAGCTCCGTGCTCAGCGCCGTCGCGACCGGCGGGCTGATCTACTCCGTCAACGGCTTCCAACCGCCGGTCGACCTGTCCGGCGAGGCCCGCAACCCGCGCCGCGACGTGCCGCGCTCGATCCTCGTCGCGATCGGCGCCTCGGTGCTGCTCTATCTGCTGCTGCAGTTCGCGTTCATCGTCGCGATCCCGGACAGCGCACTCGGGCACGGCTGGCACGGCATCGACTTCACCTCGCCGTTCGGCCAGCTGGCGCTGCTGCTGAACCTCGGCTGGCTGGCCAGCATCCTCTACGCCGACGCGGTGCTCTCCCCGGCCGGCACCCAGTTCGTCGGCACCGCCGAGAACGGCCGCACCACGTACGCGCTCGCCAAGAACCGTCTCGTGCCCAAGTTCTTCCTCGAGGTCGACGGCGGCTCCGGCGTGCCGCGCCGTGCGCTGCTGCTGAACTTCGTGCTCGGACTTCTGGTGCTGATCCCGCTGCACAGCTGGATCTCGGTGGTATCAGTGATCGGCGACGTGTTCCTGCTGAACTACGCGATCGCGTCCGTCGCCGCCGGAACCTTCCGCGCGGCCGCACCGACCGGACTGGCCGGCTGGATTCCCGGCATCAAGTGGATCGCACCCGCGAGCTTCCTGGTGTCCACGGAGATCATCTACTGGTCCGGCTGGAGCCAGATCAAGTGGGCGCTCCCGCTCACACTCATCGGGCTCATCGTGTTCGCCGTGCTGCGCACGAAGGACCGCCCGCTGGCACAGGAGCTGCGCACCGGCGCCTGGCTGCCGATCTACCTCGTCGGCATCATCGTGTTCTCATACTTCGGCAGCCCGGACTTCGGCGGCGACGACAGTATAGGAACCCCCTGGGATTCCATCATCGTGGCCGTATTCGGGCTGGCGCTCTACGCGTGGGCCGTACGTGAGGGCACCCGGCACATCGAGCGCACCGCGAGCCTCGACATCGACGACTCTCCGGTGGTCTCCGAGGCCTTGTCCCTGATCGCCCAGGGACGCTGAAAGCCGGCGGCGGCTCCCCCGGGGAGGGGCCGCCGCCGGCTTTCCGGAGATGCGCGGCGTACTACGAGCTCTGCTTGAACTGGTAGACCGTCGTGACGACCTCGCACACGCTGGGCTGGATCATCTCGAGGCGCAGGATGCCGGTGCCCGGGTCGTAGTCCACGCCCTCGTCCTCGAAGGTGCCCGAGCAGACGCTCTCCTGCGGGATCGAGCCGAGGTCCACGACGTGGCCGGTGACGTCCGAGCCGCTCAGCGGGGCCGACAGGTCCACCTCGAGCAGCGGCTTGTCGTTCGAGAACAGCGTCTCGGTGCTGTCGTCCGAGGCGCAGAGCAGCTTCGTCGCGGTGACGAAGTCGCAGCCCTGGACGTCGTCGACCTGGTGGTCCAGCTGGATGTAGCCGGCCAGCTTCAGCGAGCCGCCGACCTGCGAGGTCGTCGGGTTCAGCAGCGGCGTCGGGTAGATCTGCAGGTGCGACACGGTGCCCCACTCGCCGGAGACCGTCCACTGCTTGTCCGGCGAGATCGCGTCGAAGGAGTTGTTGTACAGCTCGCCGGACACCAGCGTGTGCACGTACTGGTACGTGGCGCCGGAGGGCGTGGTGACCAGGAACATCTTCTCGTTCGAGCTGGAGTTCGTGTTCTGGTACGCGTCGATGATGTAGCCGGCGGCCGAGTCCGGGTCCCCGACGTGCGTCCAGCCCGCGGCGGCCAGGCCCACCGGGATCGAGCTCGTGCCGCGGTAGAGGATGTAGGGGGTGCCGCCGGGCGGATCGACGGTGGTCACGCCCTCGCCGGCCCCGAGGGTGCTCTCGAGCGACGCGTCGGTCTCGGTCCAGCCGGAGACGCCGGCGGCGGCCAGCGGGGCGGTGGCGGCCGCGTGGGCGGTCGTGGCCCTGGCCGCCTGGGCGGCGCCGAGGGGCACCGCGGCCAGGCCGACCACGGCGCACACCGCGAGCGGCACGGTGAATCTGCGCATTGCGAAGCCTCACAGAACTAGGGCAGAACGGGACGGAGGTGGGTGAGACCGGGCGAACCCGGCTTACGTCCGCTTCTGACGATAGCGTGACTCCGCGGCCGAGTTCGAGCCGTGATGGAGAAACAGTGAGTGAAGCTCGTGTAAGTAGTTCTGGCATGTCCCCGGCCCGCCGACGTACGCTGGCCTTCGACATGACTCTGCATCAACTCGGCAGCACGGAGTTCGGCACCGTCGCCCCCAACTCCGTGCTGGTCGCCGTGGACCTGTCCCGCACCTCGCTCCGCGCGGCCGACTACGCGGCGGGACTGGCCTGCCGAAGCGGCGTCGCCGTCATCGGGGTCTACGTTCGGCACCACCACTCCCTAGTGTCGAGCGCCCCGGGCGTCGCCGTGTACGCGCAGGGCGCTGAAACCGAACTCGCGCAGCAGGCGGGCGACTACCTGGCCGAGAGCGCCGACCGGCTGGGCACCGAGCACTCCTTCGCGGTCCTCGACGGCTCCCCGGTGGCCGCGATCCGCCACCTGGCCCGCGAACTGCAGGCGTCGGCGCTCGTCGTCGGCGCCGCCGAGCAGTGGCCGCGCCGGCGCTTCGGCTCACTCGCCGTCCGGCTGGCCCGTACCGCGCCCTGCCCGGTCATCATCGTGCCCTGAGAGCCCGTCAGTCGTCCTTGTCCGCCCGTCACAACGCCCGCGCGTGCGCGACCGCGGGGGAAGGCGCCGGATCGCCCGCGGACTTGGTGTAGTCGGCCCACGAGTTCGGCGCCTGGCCGGGGTTGAGGGTGCGCAGGCGGGAGATGACCTGCGGATCCTGGGCGTCGAGCCAATGAGCCATTTGGCGGAACGACACGAGCCGTACGTCAGGGTATTCAGCAATCTGGCGGAGCGCCTGCTCGACGCTCGTCATATAAATGCCGCCGTTCCAGGACTCGAAATGGTTGCCGATGAAGTACGGCGCGCGGTTCGTCGTGTACGCGCGCTCGAATCCGGCCATGTACGCGTTCATGGACTGTCGCTGCCAGTACGGGCGCATCGACGCGGCGCCGTACGGGTTCGCATCTGACTGGTTGGCCATCATGTTGTAGTCCATCGAGAGCACGGTGAAGCCGGTGCCCGGGAACGGGATGGACTGCAGCGGGAAATCCCACACGCCCTGGCGCTTGGTCGGCCAGATCTGCAGGCCGCCGGGGGAGCTCGCGTCGTACACCCAGCCGAGGTCACGTGCCGTGGGCAGCAGTTGGTCCTGACCGAGCAGGCAGGGCGTGCGGCCGCCGGCGAGTTCCCTCGAATAGTCGAACGGCAGCGGATCCAGGTCACTGAATCCGGTGTTCGTGCGCCAGGAGTGCACGAACCCGACGGCCTGGTCGATCTCGCTGCGCCACTGCTGCGGGCTCCACGTGCCGACTCCCTCGGCGTCGCAGAAGTGTCCGTTGAAGTGCGTGCCGATCTCGTGGCCCTCCAGCCACGCGGCACCCACCTGCTGGATCGTCGCGCGCACGGAGTCGTCCGAGAGATAGCCGATCGCCGAGGCGCCCAGCGGCTTGCCGGGAGGCGCGTAGAGCATCCGCTGGCCGCGCGGCAGCGTGTAGATGCCGCTCAGGAAGAACGTCATCGTGGCCTTGGTCTCCTGCGCGACCTGCCGGAAGTGCGAGAACAGCCGGCTGTCGTCCTCGCCGGCGCCGTCCCAGGAGAACACCACGAACTGCGGCGGCCGCTCGCCCGCCGCGAGCCGCTCGGGCGTCGGCTGATTCGGCTGCGGCCCCGTGTCCGAGGTCGACCCGTCGCCGATGAGCCGGGCCGCCGGTTTGACCGCGGCCTTTCGCGGCTGCACCCGTGCGGGGGAATAGTGAGTGGACGAGGAACTCTGCGGCGGGCCCCCGGGACGGTTCGTCAGCCGCTCCGCCTCGACCCCGGCGACGGCCGCGCCGACCACCGCCGCACCGCCGACCAGCACGTTCCTGCGCGTTACGATTCCCACGGTCACCCCAGTCACATTGTTGTACCAGTGGACGTTCAGCTACTTACCCGTCCCGTCCAGCTCAGGCACGGTAAATCCCTCGTTTGACGTAGCGTCAGGCCGGAATCATGCCAGAAGTAGGATGGGATCATGCAGGAGGCCGAAGGCGCGCCGGTCGACGAATCGGCGTTCAAACCAATGGGGGACCCGCGCGACGAGCGCCCGCAGTACGTGATGCCGCTCGTCGTGCGGCTGGAACGCGAGGCCGTACCCCAGCGCACGGACGCGCTGGAGACCGCGGCGCGCGCGGTGCTCACCCTGCTCTCCGACCCGCGCGCGACCACCCCTGAGGGTGAATGGTCCGCCGCGGTGCTCGCCTGGCAGGACGCCCGGATCCGCAAGGTGGTCCGCCGCGCCCGCGGCGCCGAGTGGCGGCGCGCCGAGACCCTGCCCGGCATCACCGTCGCCGGCCGGACCGCCGAGGTGCGCGTCTACCCGCCGATCCCACTCGACGCCTGGCCCAAGGACCTGGCGCGGCTTCAGGTCTCGGGCACCGACTTCGGCGACGACGCCGCGCCCCCGCCGCCCCAGCCCGGCGTGCCCGTGATCTGGATGAACCCCGCCGTCGAGATGAGCGCGGGCAAGGCCATGGCCCAGGCCGGCCACGCCGCCCAGCTCGGCTGGTGGCGGATGGACGCGGAGCGGGCCGCGAAGTGGCGCGCGGACGGATTCCCCCTCGCCGTCCGCGCCGCCACGCCCGGGCAGTGGGCCGCACTCGCGGCGTCCGAAGACCTGCCGATCGTCCGCGACGCCGGCTTCACCGAGGTCGCCCCCGGTTCTGCCACGGCGATCGCGGACTTGGAGCGCTAGCCGCGGCAGATCCCGGCCGCCACTAGTTCCGGTAGCGGAACACGATCCGGCCGCGGGTCAGGTCGTACGGGCTGAGCTCCACGAGCACCCGGTCCTCCGGCAGGATCCTGATGTAGTTCTTGCGGATCTTCCCGCTGATGTGCGCGAGCACCTCGTGGCCGTTCGCGAGCTCCACGGTGAACATCGCGCTGCGCAGGCACTCGACGACGCGACCCTCGACTTCGATGCTGCCCGGTTGCTTCGTCATCGCGCCAACTCCAGGTTGCTGCTCGTCTTCCGACTTCCGATTCCCTCGAACAGTGCCAACGCCGCCTCGTTCGCCTCGTCGACTTCGGCCGACGCCGTGGCGATACCGCGCTGGTCCAGTGTCCCGAGCACATCGGCCAGCAGCGCCCGGGCGATACCGCGCCGCTGCTCACCGGCCCGGACCGCGATCAGCCCGATGCGCGGCAGCCGGGTCACGGCCACCAGCCGGACCAATCCCAGGTAGCGATCCGCCGACGCGGCCGCCGCGTACCGCGACGGGTCGACGATCGTGTCGCCCGCACGCCGGGGCAGGATCTCAGCGGGCATCGAGTGCCATCCGGCGCCAGCCGCGACCTCCCGGCGGATCGCGCGATCCACGGCCCGCAGCGGACCTTCGTCCGCCGCGCCGACGGGCACGATCGTCACGCCCGGGGGAGGGACGACTCCCGCGAGCCCGGTAGTGAGCGGGTCGGTCGGTACAGCGAACTCCCACTCGCGGCGCCGGACCGTGAAGCCGACCCGCTGCCAGCCGGACGCCATGTCGACGTCGGCCTCGTCAACGAGCGTATACAGCGGTGCGGGCAGGGCCGCCAGCATCGCCTCGGCGAGCTGCTCGAAGGCGGCGTCGTGCCAGGCGTCGATGCTGACGAACAGGCGTCCGTCGGGCCTGCGCGCGGCGTGGCCGCGGCCGACCACCAGGTCGTCCTCCAAGGCGTGCCAAATACCGTCCGCGATGCGCGTGACCAGCAACGTGCGTCCGCTCGGGCGGGAGGCGAAAGGTTTGGTGTTCATCGGTGTCTCCTTCCAGGAGAGCCTCGATCTCAAGGCGCTCCCGGCGACACCTGCGTCAATCGCCTGACCGTGACGAGATGAGGGAGCACCCGCGGGTGACTGCGTTCACGGGTCTCACCTCCCTACAAAGAATTCACGGCCGACCGCGACACTAGCAGCGCGCCGCCGCGCCGCCCAACCTCTTTTCCGGAATGTCGGATGCAGAGCGTACGCGCGAGCACGGTCTAGCGGAGGTCGGGCTCCACGGCGATACGACCCGACCTCATCGCGGTCCGCATCGCCGCGTAGTCGCGGTCGTTCTGATCCGCGTACGCGGCGGCGAACTCGGCGATCGCGTGCGCGAACGTCGTGTCGTCACCGAGGTACGCGGCGATGGCGACGCGGTCACCCGAGCGTGCGTGCGCCCGGGCGAGCGTCCAACCGCAGAGGCGGCCGTAGTCGCTCAGGTCGCCCGGCGTCATCTCGTCGACGTTCGCCGAGCCCTTCCAGTCGGCGAGTTGGCGCACGTAGAAATCGCGCCGCGCCCCGTCGATGCCGTCCGCCGACTCCCAGCCGAGGAAGATGTCGCTCGCCGCCTGCATCAACCGCTGGCCGTCGACCACGCGCTTGCCCTGGCACGCCGCGTGCCCGGCTTCCGGCTTGATCCCGCCGTACTCCTCGACGACGGACCGCTGCGCCTCCTTGATCTGCAGGAACAGCGGATCGTCGTCGTCGCGGCCGTACATCAGCGTGATCCAGCAGCGCGTGCCGACGCTGCCCACGCCCACGACCTTGCGCGCCATGTCCACGTACTCGAACTTGTCCAGCAGGGTACGACGATCCGATTGCAGGGTCCTGCGATAGTTGCCGAGCAGCATGCGCGCCCGATCCTCGAACGCCCGGCGCTCCTCATCGGCGAGCAGATCGCGCAGCGGCATGACGAGCGGGGGATCGGCGACGATGTGCCGCCGGCCGTCCTCGAGCTTCGTCAGCTTGCCCATGGCCCGTCGGCTGTCGCGGGTGCGCGCCCGGGTGATGGACTTGTCAACCTGCTTACGACGCGCCTTCTTGAGCTGGTCCCTCAGCAGCTCCTGAAGGTCGGCCACATCCGCCTGCGCGTACCAGACGTCGAGCTCGTGCATCGCCGCGAAGTCCCTCATCGCGTCCTGATACGAGCGGACCGTGGCCAGCTGGATCGCCCGCCGGTGCTTGCGCCCGAAGTCGTTGGCACGCGCGGCGATCTCCAGGCTCGCGGTCAGCCGCTTGACGTCCCACTCCCACGGCCCGGGATGCGTCTCGTCGAAGTCGTTCAGGTCGAACACGAGGCGGCGCTCGGGCGAGGCGAACAGGCCGAAGTTGGCCAGGTGCGCGTCGCCGCACAGCTGCACGCGCACACCCGAGTCGGGAGTGCCGGCCAGGTCGCCGGCCATCACGGCGGCGGCCCCGCGGAAGAACGCGAAGGGGGAGGCGAGCATTCGGCCGTGCCGGATCGGCACCAGCTCCGGCACGCGATTCTCGGCCTGCCGCTCTAGGATCGCGATCGGGTCCCGGTGCCCGATGTCGGCCTGCATCGAGGCGTGCGAGGCGGGCGGCGTCGTGTCCCGTGCGAAAGTACCCAGCTCAGCCGATGTGCGTACCGCGATACTGGTCATCATGCCTCCCGACGCCCACCGGACCCGACGCGAACCGCGCTTCTCGACATCCTCCGTCGGCCGGCGGTTTCCTGCTACTCGTGCGTACGGCATTCGCAGTAATTACCGCCGTTGAGCCCTAAGATGCTGACGGTGGGAACGCGTGGGCGCCAGGCGGTGGGCACCAAGGAAGCGATCATGGCGACGGCCGAGCGGCTGTTCGCCGAGCACGGGGTGACGGCCGTCTCCAGCCGGCAGATCAGCGAGGCCGCCGGGCAGGGGAACAACGCCGCGGTCGGCTATCACTTCGGCGCGAAGGCCGACCTGATCAGGGCGATCGTGCACCGGCACGACACGGAGATCGAGCAGTCCCGGAACCTGCTGGCCGAACGGGTCGGCGAGGACGACGGCGTGCGGGCCTGGGTCGAGTGCCTGGTCCGGCCGCTCACCGAGCACCTGGCCGCCATCGGCCGCACCTCCTGGTACGGCCGCTTCTCACTCCAGGTCAGCACCGATCCCGCGCTGCGCGACATCGCCACCGACGAGGTGCTCACCGCGCCCTCGCTCGGGCCGATCCTCCGAGGGCTGCATGCCGGCATGTCCGGGCTCTCCGAGGACGTGCGCCGGGAGCGGCTGCAGATGGTCAGGAGCCTGATCATGCACACGTGCGCGGACCGCGAGCGCGCGCTGGCCGGGTCGGGCGAGCCGCCGGCGCCCGCCTGGGCCCGGACCGCGACACTCCTGGTGGACGCCGTCACCGGTTTGCTGCTGGCGCCCGACACGGCCGAATCCGGGTCCTGACCAGCTCTTTCCTCGAATCCTGTCAGTGATTCGTCAGGACTCTGCGAGAAAGATTAAGTCGGACGCTTGACTTAACGCTACGGGGCGGAGTTGACTGCCCACAGAACGACAACCTCTCCCCGAGGAGCCATCGTGGATCAACCCGAGGCGACCACCACCCTCGAGTACCCCTTCGCGAATCCCACCGCCCTCGACCCGCCGCCGGAGTGGTCCGCGCTGCGCGGCCGCTGCCCGGTCGCCCGGGTCACCCTGCCCGGCGGCGACGAGGCGTCCCTGCTCACCCGGTACGCGGACGTCAAGACCGCGCTCTCCGATCCGCGCTTCACCCGCCTGCTGAGCGCGTCCGGCGCCGCACGGATCTCCACCGACGAGCCCCTCCCGCTGGGGTGGTGAGCACGATGACGATGAAGCTGACCGTCGATCAGGACAAGTGCTGCGGCGCGGGCCAGTGCGTGCTGCTCGCCCCGGAGGTCTTCGACCAGCGCGAGGAGGACGGCATCGTGATGCTGCTCGACGAGACGCCGGCCGAGCCGCTGCACGCCATCGTGCGCGAGGCGGCGAGCGTCTGCCCGGCCGCCGCGATCACTGTCCAGGAGGACTGATGACCGAGACGATCCACGCCTATCCGATGCGGAAGGCGGAGGGCTGCCCCTTCGATCCGCCGCCGGAGCTCGGCGAACTGCAGCAGCAGGGCCCGATCACGAAGGTGCGGCTCTGGGACGGCAGCACGCCCTGGCTCGTCACCCGCTTCGCCGAGCAGCGCGCGCTGCTCCGCGACCCGCGACTGAGCGCCGACAGCACGCACCCCGACTTCCCCCGGCTCGTCCCCATCGCTCCGAGCGCGTCCGGCACCAGGCTGAGCTTCATCGGCATGGACGATCCGGACCACGCGCGGCTGCGGCGCATGGTCACGGCGCAGTTCGCGATCAAGCGGATCGAGGCGATGCGCCCGGCCGTGCAGCGGATCGTGGACGAGATGATCGATGATCTGCTCGCCGGTCCGCAGCCCGTCGACCTGGTCGAGGCCTTCGCGCTCCCGGTGCCCTCGCGGGTGATCTGCGACCTGCTCGGCGTGCCGTACGCCGACCACGGGTTCTTCCAGGACAACAGCAAGGTCCTGATCAACCGCGCGGTGACGCCGGAGCAGCGCGACGGCGCGCGGCTGCGGCTGATCGAGTACCTGGACGCGCTCATCGGCGAGAAGATCAAGGATCCGAAGGACGACCTGCTCTCGGACCTGACCACGCGGATCGCGGCGGGGGAGCTCACCCGGGACGAGGCCACGCAGATGGGCGTGCTCATGCTCATCGCCGGGCACGAGACGACCGCCAACATGATCGCCCTCGGCACCTTCGCGCTCCTCGAACACCCCGAGGAACTCGCCAGGCTGCGCGAGACCGACGATCCGGAGCTGGTCGCCGGCGCCGTGAACGAGCTGCTTCGCTACCTCAACATCACGCACACCGGCCGCATCCGGATGGCGTTGGAGGACATCGAGATCGCGGGGGAGGTGCTGTGCGCGGGGGACGGCGTGATCCTGGCGAACGACATCGGCAACCGCGACCCCGACGCGTTCCCCGACCCCGATCGGCTGGACCTCGGCCGCGAGGCGCGGCACCACGTGGCCTTCGGCTTCGGCGTGCACCAGTGCCTCGGCCAGCCGCTCGCGCGCCTCGAGCTGCAGGTCGTCTACAGCACGCTCTACCGCCGCATCCCTGGCCTGCGACTGGCCGCCGCGCCCGCGGACATCCCGCTCAAGCACGACGGCTTCGTCTACGGCGTCTACGCGTTGCCGGTCACGTGGCAGCGTAACCAGTCAGTGGCTTGATCGAGGCGAACAGGTCGGGAGCCCGAGGACGTGCAGTTGGACGGAGTGCGGGAGGCCGCGGTGGTCTGCCCGGCGGCGGCGATCCGGCTGCTCGAGTCATGAGCTCGATGTTGCGGCGAATTGTAGTTGTGGGCGCTTCGGCGGCGGGGCTCTCCGCGGCCGAGACGCTCCGCCGCGAGGGCTACGGCGGCGAGATCACGCTGGTCGGTGCGGAGCCGCAGCTGCCGTACGACCGGCCGCCGCTGTCGAAGCAGATCCTCGCGGGGGAGTGGGAGGCCGATCGGCTCGCGCTGCGGTCCGATGAGCATCTCGCAGACCTCGGCCTGGATTTCAGGCTCGGTACGTCGGCGACCGGACTGGACCTCGGCGCACGCTCGGTGGCACTGGCGGACGGCTCGTCGCTGGAGTACGACGCCCTGATCATCGCGACCGGCGTCAGGCCTCGACGGCTGCCGGGAGAGGGTGCACACGTGCTGCGGACCCTCGGCGACGCCCTCGCCCTGCGCGAGCGCATCGGACCGGGTACGCGGCTCGTGGTCGTCGGCGCGGGATTTCTCGGCGCGGAGGCGGCGGCCGTGGCACGGGGTCTGGGTGCGGAGGTCACCGTGCTCGAACCCGCACCGGTTCCGCTCGCGCACGCGGTGGGTGCCGAGGTCGGGTCCGTCCTTGCGCGGGCTCACCTGGAGAACGGCGTGGACCTGCGCACCGGCGTCGGCGTCGCAGCCGTCGCGCGCGGTGAGGTGCAGCTGGCGGACGGCTCGGTCATCGTGGCCGATGAGGTGCTGGTCGCCATCGGCGCGCTGCCCAACACGGAGTGGCTCGAAAGCAGTGGCCTGACAGTGGACAACGGTGTGGTGTGCGACGAGTACTGCGTCGCGGCTCCCGGTGTCTACGCGGCGGGCGACGTCGCCCGCTGGCACAATCCGCTGTTCGATACCTCGATGCGCATCGAACATCGCACTAATGCGGCTGAACAGGGGATGGCCGTCGCCCGGAACCTGTTGAATCCCGACTCGCCGAAACCGTTCGCGCCGGTGCCGTACTTCTGGTCCGATCAGTACGACATGAAGGTCCAGGCATACGGCTATCTGCGCGGGCACGAGCAGATAGCGGTCGTCGAGGGCGATCTCGCCGAGCGCAGGTTCCTCGCCGCGTACCGCACGGGGGACCGGGTGGCGGGCGTGCTCGGCGTCGGGGTGTCGCCGAAGTCCATCAGGCCCTGGCGACAGGCGATCGCGGCACGGGCCCCCTGGTCCGGGATCTCGGAAGAATGATCTGGGAATTATTCAGATACGCGAGGACCGCGAGGACTCTGCGATGGCCGCTGTCGGTCGGCGGCAAGGACAGCTTGAGGAACACGTTCCCTGTGCTTGCTGACCGACCGCTCGGTGATGACGAGGGTCTTGGCGATCGTCGTGTTGTCGTGCCCCTCAGCCATCAACTGCAGCACCTCGCGCTCCCGGGCGGTGAGCGAGTCGATGGGCGTGCCACGGCGGCGGGTCATCACTTCCGTGACGACTTCGGGATCGAGCGCGGTGCCGCCCGCAGCCAAGCGCTCCAGAGCGTCTAAGAACTCGTCGACGCGGCCGATGCGGTCTTTGAGCAGGTAGCCGACGCCGGTGGCGCCGCCGCCGAGGAGTTCGGCGGCGTAGGACTGCTCGACATACTGCGACAGCACGAGGACCGGGAGGCCGGGGATCTGCCGGCGTGCGGCGAGCGCCGCGCGCAGGCTCTCGTCGCGGAATCCCGGCGGCATGCGCACGTCGAGCACGGCCACGTCCGGGCGGTGCTTCAGCAGCGCCGGCAGGATCTCCGGCTCAGCCCGCGCGGCGGCCGCCACCGTGCACGACGGCCAGGTCTGGGCGGTCGGGCAGACCGACAACGCCGCGCAGCAGGCCTACCCGGTCGTCGAGCACCTGGCCAACGGTCACTGGAGCGCGCAGGTCTTGCACAACGTCGGCGCCGCGTTCAGCGACATCACCGGCGTCGCGGTGGACGCGCACGGCACGCCCTGGCTCGTCGGCACGAACTACGACGCGGCCAAGGGCAAGCAGGTGCCGGTCGTCGCCGAGGACACGTCCGCCGGCTGGACTCCCGTCGCGGCGCCCGATCCCGGCACCGGCGACACCGTGCTCGGCGGAATCAGCGCGGCGGGTGGTGATCTGTGGACCGTCGGCTTCGCCGAGACGTCTGCTGGTCGCAGCCCACTGATCGAGCTGAAGAAGTAGCAGCAGCGCCGCTGAGTGAGATCTGCCGCCGTACGTTCCGCAGCTAGGCGCGGAACGTACGGCGGTAGGCATCCGGGGGCACGCCGACTGTGCGCTGGAAGTGGCGCCGGAGCGTCGTGGCCGTGCCCATGCCGGAGGCCTCCGCGACGGTGTCGATCGTGGCGTCAGAGCCCTCCAACAGTTCCTGGGCGCGGCGGATTCGCTGCGTCAGAAGCCACTGCAAGGGAGTCGTGCCGGTCACGGCGTTGAACTGGCGGGCGAGGTTCCGCGAGCTCATGTTCGCCTGGCGGGCCAGGTCCTCGACGGTCAGCGGTTCGTCCAGCCGGGCCATCACCCACGGGAACAGGTCGTCGAGCGGATGGCCGTCGCGGGCCGGTACCGGCGTCCTGACGAACTGGGCCTGGCCTCCGGCGCGGTGCGGCGGCACGACGAGGCGGCGCGCGATGGCGTTCGCGACGGCCGGGCCGTGGTCGAGGCGGACGAGGTGCAGGCACAGGTCCATCGCCGCCGACTTGCCCGCCGATGTCAGCACCCTGCCGTTGTCGACGTAGAGCACATCCGGGTCGACCTCGACGAGCGGGTAGCGGGCGGCCAGCGCGTCGGTGTGCCCCCAATGAGTGGTCGCGCGGAGCCCGTCGAGGAGCCCGGCGGCGGCGAGCACGAACGCCCCCGTGCACAGGGACACGACCCGCGCACCCGCGTCGTGGGCAGTTCGCACCGCGTCCACCAGGTCCACCGGCGGATCGTGGTCCACGTCGGCGAACGCGGGGACGATCACCGTGTCGGCGCGGGCCAGGAAGGCGAGGTCGTGGTCCGGCTTCAGCTGGAAGCGGTCGACCTGCACAGGCCCCGAACCGCAGACGGCGAAGTCGTACCAGGGCTCGACGATGTGCGACACGTCGGCTCCGAAGACCTCGGTGGCCAGGCCCAGCTCGAAATGCAGCATCCCGTCGGTGGCGGCCAGCGCGACTGTGCTCATGTCTGAAATTGTACGGGTGATGTCGTTCCGGACACTAGTCCCAAGCTGCCGCCGTCCGCAGGATGGACCCATGGAAACGGTTCAGAAGGTGGCGGTGTTCGGCGCGTACGGGCACACCGGGCGGTTCGTGGTGCGCGAACTGCTCGATCGGGGATTCGTCCCGGTCGCGATCGGGCGGGACTCCGGGAAACTCAGGGCGCTGGCGGAGCGTCATCCGGGCCTCGAAGTCCGCGAGGCCACGGTCGAGGACCCCGCCTCGCTCGACCGGGCGTTCGGCGGAACAGCGGCCGTGATCAACTGTGCCGGGCCCTTCGCGGCGACCGTCGCTCCAGTCGTCGAGGCGGCGCTGCGCACGGGGATTCCGTACGTGGACGTCGCGGCGGAAATCGAGGCGACCGTCGATACCTTCGCGCAGTTCGGCGACCGCGCCCTGGCCGCCGGGATCGCCGTCGTCCCCGCGATGGCCTTCTTCGGCGGCCTCGGCGACCTGCTGGCCACCGCCGCGCTCGGCGACTGGAGTTCGGCCGACGAGGTACACATCGCGTACGGGCTGAGCAGTTGGCATCCGACGTCGGGCACCCGCGTCTCCGGCAAGGTCTCCCGCGAACGCAGTGGCGGCCGTAGCCGCAGCTATACCAACGGCAGGCTGCAGTACCACGACGGTGAAAGGCCGACCCTGGGATGGAAGTTCCCTGAGCCGCTCGGCCCCCGGCCGGTCGTCGGCGAGTTCACGATGACCGACGCCGTCACCATTCCGACCCACGTGTCGGTCCCTGAGATACTTTCGTACATGACGGTCGAAGCCGTCGCAGATGTGGCGAATCCGGACACGGCGGCTCCGGTGGCGGCCGACGAGAGCGGCCGCTCGGACCAGACCTTCCTCGTCGACGTCATCGTGTGCTCCGGCGGCGAGGAACGGCGTGCCGGCGCGAGCGGCCGGGATATTTACGCGATCAGCGCACCACTCGCGGTTGAAGCCGTCGACCGCATTCTTTCCGGAAAGATAAAGGGATTCGGCGTGGCCTCTGCAGGAGGAATGTTCGACGCGGAGGAATTCCTCACATCATTGTCGGCGCGAAATCACATCGCCAGGGTATAACGGTGTTCGGGACGGCCGGTGGCGCCGTATTTCAGCTGCAGGCGGACGACGCCGTGCTGTGCCAGGTAGCTGAGATACCGCTGCGCGGTCGGGCGGCTGACACCGACCTGCTCGGCGACCTCGGCCGCGGAGATGTCGCCGTCGGCCGCGCGCACGGCGTTGCGCACCAGTTCGAGGGTGGGCGCCGAGTGGCCCTTGGACGGCTGCTCGGCCTGCATCGGTGTCGGCCCGCGGAGCAGGCCGAAGAGCGCGTCGACATCCGACTGGTCCGCCTCCTCGCTGATGTCCGCCATCCGCGCGCGCAGGTCGCGGTACGAGACCAGGCGGTCCCGGAGAGCCTGGAAGCCGAAGGGCTTGACCAGGTAGTACACCGCGCCCACCTGCATCGCGGCGCGCACGGTGGCGACGTCCCTGGCCGCCGTGATGATGATGAAGTCCGGGTGCTCCGGCCGCTCGGCGAAGGCCCGGACGACGCCGAGGCCGTCGCCGTCCGGCAGGTAGACGTCCATCAGCACCAGGTCGGGGCGCACCTCGTCCATCATGGCCATCGCCTGCTCGGCGCCGTGCGCCACGCCCGCGACCTCGAAGCCCTCGGTCCGCTCGACGAACGCGGCGTGGATCCGGGCCACCCGGAAGTCGTCGTCCACGACGAGGGTGCGGATCGCGCGTGCGGCGGACGCGCTCGGAGTCTCCGTCACCTGCGCCGCATCGATGAATGTGCTCATGTCGCCACCTCGCTCATGCCATCACCTTCGCCGCTCGGGCCGTGCCGCGCGGCGGCTGTGCCGGGGGTTCCACCTCGGCCGGAAGGATCACCGTGAACACGGCGCCGGGGCCCGCGCTCACCTCGATGCGGCCACCGAGCCGCTGCACCAGCCGGTGCACCAGGGCCAGTCCCAGGCCGCGGCGCAGCGTACCGGACCCGGGCTTCGTGGAGAATCCGTCCATGAAGATCGACTCGCGCACCCCGTCGGGGATGCCGGGGCCGTTGTCGCCGACCTCGATCCGGATCACGTCCTCGTCCTCGACCAGCGAGACCGTGACCCGGCCCGGGGCCTCCGTGAGGCTGTACTTCCCGGCCACGGCGTCGAAGGCGTTGTCGATCAGATTGCCCAGGATTGTCGTCACCGCCTGAGATTTCACCGGGATGTCGCCGAGCCACGAGTCCTCGGTCAGCGCCAGCTCGATCCCGCGCTCGGCCGCGACCGCCGACTTCGCCAGGAACAGGCCGACCACCAGCGGGCTGGCGATGCGCATGCGCAGCGACTCGGTCAGCCCGATCTCCGCGCCGCGCAGGTCGGTCAGGAATCGCAGCGCCTCCTCGGTCTCGCCCAGCTCAAGCAGCCCGGCGACCGTGTGCATGTGGTTGGCGAACTCGTGCTGCTGGGCGCGCAGCGCGTCGGTGAGGCCCTTGACGCTGTCCAGCTCACGGAGCAGGCCGGACAGTTCGGTGCGGTCCCGCAGCGTGACGACCGAGCCGTGCGGGCGACCCGCCAGGACCACCGGCATCCGGTTGACCGTCAGGCAGTAGTCGTCCGTGAGCACGACCTCGTCCCTGCCGACGATCGTGCCGCAGAGCACGTCGCGCAGCCTGCCCGGCGGCACGATGTCCTCGATCCAGCTGCCGATCCCGGTCGTGCCCAGGCCGAGCAGCCGGCGCGCCTCGTCGTTGACCATGGTGATCCGGCCCGCCCGGTCGAAGGCGATCATGCCCTCGCGGATGCCGTGCAGCACCGCCTCGCGCTCGTGCAGCAGCTTCGCGATCTCGTCCAGCTCCAGGCCGAACGTGCGCTTCTTGAGCCGGTGCGCGAGCAGCCAGGACGCGGCGCCGCCGATCAGCAGCGCGACGGCGAACCACTCCGCGTACACCGGGAGCACCGACCACAGTGCCGCGGTGACCGAGCTTTCCAGGATGCCGGCCGAGACCTCGCCGATCATCGTCGTGCCGTTGAGCGCGTACAGCGGCGTCTTGCCGTTCGCCGAGCGGCCGAGGCTGCCCGGGTCAATGTCCACGTGCGAGCTCCCGTCGAGCGTCACGATGGGCTCGGTGACCCGCTGGCCGATCTCCGCGGGGTCCGGGTGCGAGTGCCGCACCCGGTTCATGTCGATGACCACGATGTAGGTCGCGCCGGTGTCGCGCTGCATCTGCGCGGCGATCTGCTGCACGAGGTTCCCGCACGGCTGCGCGCCCGGGGTGAGGCACTCGCGGATCTCGGGATCGGCGGCCGCGGCCTGCGCGACGGTGAGCGCACGGTCCTCGTACTGCACGTCCAGCTGCGCCCGCTGCTCCTTGGCGAACAGCGCGAAGCCCACCAGCATCGTCGCCACCAGGATCAAAACCTGGCCGATGAAGATCTGGCTGGACAGCCGCCGCATGCCTCGTCGCATATTCCGGATTCTGCGAGGTCGCCGCCCCTCAGGGCAAGGAATGCGGAGAAAACTGTTTCAAGCCGTTATCCGGTTCCTCTCGTGCACTCAATGCACAAAACCTTCGGGAACGCGGAAAACGCGGGTTACCGCCGAAAGCGAGACCGTCCGCGGCACGCTGCCTAGCGTGAGCCTCCCCAGATCAATGGAGAGAAGGAGGCGGGTCCACGATGGCAACGCAGCCCGTGACCGGCGTACCCGGCGCCCGGATCGAGATATCCGGGGTGGCGAAGAGGTTCCTCACCCCGAGCGGCGACGTCTTCACCGCGATCAAGGACGTCGACTTCGAGGTGGAACCGGGCCAGTTCTGCGCCGTCGTCGGACCGACCGGCTGCGGCAAGTCGACCACCCTGAGCCTGGTCTCCGGGCTCGACAAGCCCAGCGAGGGCGAGGTGCGCGTCGCGGGCAAGCCGGTCGACGGCATCGCCGAGGGCGTCAGCTTCATGTTCCAGGCCGACGCGCTGCTGCCCTGGAAGACCGTTCTCGGCAACGTCGCGCTCGGCCCGAGCTTCCGCGGCGTGAAGAAGAAGGAGGCCGAGGCGGCGGCCCGCGACTGGCTGCGCCGGGTGGGCCTGGCCGGCTTCGAGGACCGGCACCCGCACCAGCTGTCCGGCGGCATGCGCAAGCGCGTGGCGATGGCCGCGGCGCTGATCAACGAGCCGCGGATCCTGCTGATGGACGAGCCCTTCGGCGCCCTGGACGTGCAGACGAAGGCGATCATGCAGACCGAGCTGATCGGGCTGTGGGAGCAGATGCGCCCCTCGGTGCTCTTCATCACGCACGACCTCGAGGAGGCCGTCGCCCTCGCGGACCGCGTCGTCGTGATGACCTCGGGGCCCGGCACGGTCAAGTCGGTGTTCGACATCGACCTGCCCCGCCCGCGCGGCGCCATCCAGGACATCCGCTTCCAGCCGGAGTTCCTCGAGCTGCACCAGCAGATCTGGGAGTCGCTGCGCGAGGAAGTCGAACGCGCTTACGCCAAGACCGCAGGAGTAGCAGCATGAGCCAGAACACGGTCGTGGCCGACGCCGTCCCGTCCGCCGCGAAGAAGACCGCCGACTCCGGCCGCCGGGTCGCCAGGTCCCGCCGACTGAAGATCATCGGCGCCCAGATCGTCCTCGCCGTGCTCATCATCGGTTCCTGGCAGGTGCTGACCGCGACCAAGGTCGTCGACCCGTTCTTCTACGGCCAGCCCAGCGGCATCGCGAAGCAGCTGAAGAACTACTTCACCGAGGGCAACCAGGCGACCGAGTTCGGCTCGTACTACTCGCAGATCCTCACGACGATGCGCGAGGCGGTCCTCGGCTTCCTGCTCGGCACCGTCGGCGGCATCGTGATCGGCGTGGGCCTGGGCGTGAGCCCCTTCATGGCCAGGGTGATCGGCCCGTACATCAAGATCTTCAACGCGATCCCGCGTATCGTGCTCGGCTCGATCTTCCTGGTCGCGTTCGGCCTCGGCCAGACGCCGAAGATCCTGCTGGCCGCCGTGCTGGTCTTCTTCGTGGTCTTCTTCAACGCCTTCCAGGGCGTGCGCGAGGTGGATCGCAACGTCCTGAACAACGCGCGGGTGCTCGGCGCCTCGAAGCTGCGCATCGTCAAGGACGTCACCCTGCCGTCCGCGCTGACCTGGATCATCGCCAGCCTGCACACCGCCTTCGGCTTCGCCATCGTCGGCGCGATCGTCGGCGAGGTGCTCGGCGCGCAGAGCGGGCTCGGCCTGGTCATCAGCACCGCGCAGAACCAGTTCAACCCGGACGGGGTGTTCGCCACGATGTTCGTCATCGCGGTGATCACGCTGATCGTCGAGTTCCTGCTCACCCGCCTCGAGCGGCGCCTGCTGTCCTGGCGTCCGCCGTCCCAGTCCGAGGCCGTGGCGATCTGACCGCGGCCGCGGGTCCCGAGTTCCACCCCGTCAGTCAACGAAGACACGGAAAGGTTCTGTGAACCATGTTCAAGAAGACAGCCATCGGTGCCGTCACGGCCTCCCTGGTGCTGGCCGGCGGCCTCACCGCCTGCTCGAGCTCGAGCAGCGGCGGCTCAGGCGCCGGCTCGATGCCGACGGTGAGCCTCATGGTCGGCGGTATCGACAAGCAGATCTACCTGCCGTATGAGCTCGCCCAGCAGCTCGGCTTCTACAAGAAGTACGGCGTCAACATGGTGCTGAGCACCGAGACGCAGGGCGGCATCGGCGCCGAGGAGGCGATGGCCTCCGGCCAGGTCGACATGGCCGGAGCGTGGTACATCCACACCATCGACTTCCAGACCAAGGGCAAGTCGGTCGTGGACATCGCTCAGTTGTCCGGCGCGCCGGGCGAGCGGGAGATGTGCGCCACGAACAGCGGGATCCACTCGGCCGCGCAGTGGTCCGGCAAGACGCTCGGCGTGACCGACCTCGGTTCCGGCACGGACGAGCTGACCCAGCTGCTGGCCTCGAAGGGCGGCCTGACGACGAGCCAGTACAGCCGGGTCGCGGTGAACGACGGCGCCACCGCCATCGCCGCGCTCAAGACCGGCAAGACCCAGTGCCTGATGACGACTCAGCCGACCGTGCTGCAGATCGAGCAGCAGGGTCTCGGCTACTCGGCGATCGACCTCGCCACCTCGTCCGGCGCCACCGCCGCGCTCGGCGGCACGTGGCCCTCGGCCGGCGTGCTCGCCACCACCGCCTGGGTCAGCGCGCACCAGACCGAGGCGCAGGACGTGGTCGACGCGCTGGTCGCGACGATGCACTGGATCTCGAGCCACTCGGCCGCCGACATCGCGAACGCGCTGCCGCAGGCCTACACGCAGAGCAACGGCTTCACCAAGGCCGAGTACATCACGGCTCTGACCCAGGACAAGGCCCAGTTCATGCCCGACGGCATCATGCCCGCCGGCGGCCCGGAGACGGTGCTCGCGACGGAGAAGACGATCGGCGTGAACACCTCCAATGTGAAGATGAGCGAGACGTTCACCAACACCTACGCGGAGGCGGCGAACAAGCTCGAGGGCTTCAAGACCACGACCACCCCGGAGCCCGCCAGCTGACCTCTGGCCAGTTGATCGGCCCGCATCGACGATCCCCACCGGCACCCCGCCCGCCAGCGGAGTCGCCGGTGGGGATCTCAGCGTTTCCCGTCGCCTGAGCGGCGAAGTTGAAGCACTGGTCAGGTCACTGAGCTTCGCGTTGCCGTCGCGCGGCGGGAAGGCCTTGCCGCCGGTCGCGTTGTTCGTCGAGTGAGTGCTGGTGTCGAACTGGTGGTTGATCGACGCGAGCGTCGGCAGGGCGAAGACGCACTCGATGAACTTGAGCACCGAGCTGTGGTCGGAGAACGCGGTGTCCACGTAGTCCGGCTTGGCGTAGGCGGAGACGATGAGCATCGGCACGCTCATACCGGGCCCGTAGGCGTCGAGTTGCGGCGGGGCGATGTGGTCGAAGAAGCCGCCGCCCTCGTCGTACGTCACGAAGATGGCGGTGCTCGACCACGCGGCCGACTTCTGCACCGCGGAGATGATCGACTGGTTCAGCTCGTTGTTCGCGCCGCCGGTCGCCCAGTTCTTGAACAGGGCGAGAATCGAGTAATTCGAAGGGCAGTGGAAGTTGTAGTTCTTGAACGTGATGCTGTTCGACTCAGCCGGTTCGGGTAGGTCTCGCTGAGCACTCCGCAGAAGTAGTTCGCGCAGAGCGTGTTCTTCGGCAGCAGCGAGTAGTAGTACGGCAGGTCCGCGGCCTGGAAGTAACCGAGGGCGTTCTTGCCAATGGTCGTGTCGAAGCCATTCATCTTTCCTGATTCCACTCGCTGTGGATCGCGCTCCACGAGTGGTTGGGGTCGTAGCCGTTGCCGGTCAGGTTCGTGAAGTGGAACGGCTTGACCGTTCCGCCGCTGCCGTTCGGATTCGACCAGCCGGCGGGTATGCCGTATCCGGACGGCAGCTTCGAGTACTTGCCGAAATACGTGTCGAAGGAGCGGTTCTCCTGGCAGCACACGATGATGTGCTTGATGGGGGTCGAGCCGGCCTGCGGCTTCGTGCCGGAGGCGGTCAGCGCCGAGGCGACCGGTGCGCCGAGCATCGGGGCGCCGACCCCGGCCAGGCCGGCCGCGCCGACCTGCTGCAGGAACCTGCGACGTGAGTAGACCGACGGATTGTCGGGCTGGTTCATGGGTGAACTCCAGAATGATGAGATATGCATTGAGGCAGCACACGGAAACGCGGCTCCGCGCAACAATCGGCGAGCGAAGGGCGGCGTTCAGAACGTAGGCGGCACGGCAAATGGCGTCAAGCGCGATTTCCGGTCAGAGCACTGTCGTAATCCGGACAAGGCGCATATCGGAAGCCGAAGGATCATCTCATGGCAAAGCTTTGCGAAACGGCCGCCAGAATCGCGGTGCGTAGCCGGAGCCGTCTTAACTGTTTCCCTACAATTTCCGGCGCGAACCGCCGCGGCCGCGAGTCCGCCGACCTGAGAGCACGCATAGATCTCGGAAGTCAGCCGGAGACCAGGCTGCATTCATGATCTTCTCATCCGGCCCGTGCAGCTTTGGAGTCACAGATCGATAACTTCCCTTGACGGAGTTGAGTCATGGACGCAGAAGGCGCCGCCCGCTCGGTGCGGCACGGCAGGGCGCGGGCCGCGACGATCACGGCGATCGTGGCCGCGAGCGGGATCGCGGGATCGCTCGCCGTGGCCGCCACCGTGCCCAAAGCGACGCACAGCAGCAGTTCGTCCTCGTCGACGGGCTCGAGTTCGTCCAGCAGCACGCTCACCACCTCCTCGTCCACGCCGACGGCGAGCAGCAGCACGGGTTCGAGCTCGACTACTTCGGGCTCCGGTTCCTCGAGCGGTTCCAATTCCTCCTCAGGCAGCAGCGACGCGAATTCAGGGAGCTCGTGATGACCATTCAGACGGAACCCCTCGCCCCGGCCGGCGCGGAATGGCGCGCGCTCGGCTGCTCGGTACGGCTCGTCGTCGCCGATCCGGGCAAGCTCGACCTGTGCCGGACCCGGCTGACGGCCTGGCTCGACGCGGTGGACGGCGCGTGCAGCCGGTTCCGCCGCGACTCGGAGATCTCCACGGTCTGCCGCGCCACCGGGCCGGTGCAGATCAGCCCGCTGCTGGCCGACGCGCTCGCCGCGGCGATCCGGGCGGCCAGGCTGACCGACGGGCTCGTCGACCCGACCGTCGGCGCCGCGATGGCCGCGGTCGGCTACGACCGCGACTTCGAGCTGATGGAGCCGGACGGCGCCCCGATCCGGGTCACGCTGCGGCCGGTGCCGGGCTGGCACCTGGTCGACCTCGAGCGGCCCGCCGACGGCGTGTCAGGCCCCTGTATCCTGCGGCTGCGCGAGGGGATCACGCTGGACCTCGGCGCCACCGCCAAGGCCTGGGCCGCCGACAGCGCCGCCACCGAGCTCGCCAAGGTCGCCGAGTGCGGCGTGCTGGTGGCGCTCGGCGGGGACATCGCCGTGGCCGGTCAGCCGCCGCTGCGCTCGGACGGCGAGCGGTGCTGGCGGATCACGGTGCGCGACCGCACCGACGTGCGCACCGCGGCCGGCGTGGCCACCGAGGTGCCGCAGTCCCCGGCCGAGCTGGGGCCGGAGGCCGAGATCAGCATCACGGACGGCGGCCTGGCCACCTCCGGCATCGCGTCGCGGCGCTGGCTGCGCGGCGGGGACCTGCTGCACCACATCCTCGACCCGCGCACCGGCCTGCCGGCGGCGACGCCCTGGCGCACGGTCAGCGTGGCCGCGGGCAACTGCCTGGACGCGAACACCGCGTCCACGGCCGCGATCCTGCTCGGCGTGAAGGCCCCGGCCTGGCTGACCATGCACGGACTGCCCGCGCGGCTGGTGCCGGAGAACGGCGGGCCGATCGTCTACACGCCCGGCTGGCCGCGGGACGCCGAGGTGGCGTGGGCATGAACTCGACAGTGCTCTGGTACACCTCGCAGGGCACCGGCATCGTCACCCTGGTGCTCTACACGATGGTGATGCTGCTCGGCATCGCCGTCGTCGGCCAGGGACGGCTGCCCGGGCTGCCGCGCTTCAGCGTCGTGGCCCTGCACCGCTCGATCTCGCTGCTGTCCATGGTCTTCCTCGCGGTGCACATCGGCACCGCGATCCTCGACAGCTACGTGAACATCTCGGTGATCTCGACGTTCATCCCGTTCGCCTCGAGCTACGAGCCGCTGTGGATCGGCCTCGGCGCCGTGGCGGTCGACCTGATGATCGCGCTCGTCGTCACCAGCCTGCTGCGCGACCGGATCAGCCCGCGCTTCTGGCGGGTGGTGCACTGGCTCGCCTACGCGTTCTGGCCCATCGCGATCGCGCACTCGATCGGCCTCGGCGCCGGTAGCGGCGCGGTGATGACCGGCTGGCAGCTCTGGCTGACGATCGCCTGCGTGCTCGCCGTCCTCGGCGCGCTCGGCTGGCGCATCGCGGTCCAGATCGAGCGGTCCCGCCGTACCCCGGCCCAAGTTCTGCAGACCACGAGGAGCGGAGTCCGCGTATGACAGCCACCGACAACGCCACCGAGACCGTCGTGCCGCAGACTCGGCACGCCGAAGCAGGACTACTGCCGACGCACCCGCTGAATTCTGCCGAGCACCGTGCGTATTACGGCGCGCTGCCGGATCCGGGCCGGCTGCCGCTCGGCGAGCTCGCCGCGCTGCTCGGTCACGCCGGGGTCCGCGGCCGCGGCGGCGCCGGGTTCCCGCTGTACCGCAAGATCGTCTCGGTCTCCGGCGCGGCGCGGGCCCGCCGGATCGCCCCGACGATCATCGCCAACGGCTGCGAGGGAGAACCGGCCAGCCACAAGGACAAGCACCTGCTCTGGCTGGCCCCGCACCTGGTGCTGGACGGCCTGGTGCTGCTCGGCCGGGAGCTGCGGGCGACGCGCGCGATCCTGGCGGTCGAGGCGGGCGCGCCGAACGGCCGGGGCGACCTCGTGCGCCGGTTGCGCGATGCCGTGAAGGAGCGCGACGTGCGGCACGACGGCGTGAGTATCGAGCTCGCCGAGGTGCCCGGCCGGTTCATCGCGGGCGAGTCCGCGGCGCTCGTCTCGACGCTGAACGGCGGCCCGGGCATGCCTTCGTACACCGAGCACTCGGTGCGCGAGCGCGGCGTCGGCGGCGCCCCGACCCTCGTGCAGAACGTCGAGACGGTCGCCCAGGTGGCCCTGATCGCGCGGTACGGAGCCGACTGGTTTCGCGGCTACGGCACCGCGGCCGAACCCGGCCCGCAGCTGTTCACGGTCTACCCGGGCCGGAACCGTCCGCGCGTCGTGCACAGCGCCGCGGGCGCGCGGCTCTGGCCGCTGATCTCCGATGCCGAGCCGGTCGAGGCCGTGCTCATCGGCGGGTATCACGGTTCGTGGATCCCCGCGCCGCCGGCCCGGCAGGCTCGGCTGACGGAGGCGGAGCTCGGCGTGCCGCTCGGCGCCGGTCTGATCGCCGCGCTGCCCAACGATCGCTGCGGCCTGGCCGAGACCGCGCACCTCGTGCGCTATCTGGCGCTCGAATCCGCCGGCCAGTGCGGTCCGTGCCTCAACGGACTGCCGCGCATCGCCGCCGCGCTGGAGCAGCTCGCCGACCCGCGCCGGGCCGCGCGCGACCAAGGCCTCGTCGAGAGGCTGGAACGCTGGTGCGGCATGATCGAGGGCCGCGGCCTTTGCCACCACCCGGACGGCAGCGCCCGCCTCGTCCGCAGTGCCCTGATGACGTTCCGAACCGAGATCGCGGCGCATCGCGCGGGCCTGTGCACCGGGGGAGACCGGCGTCCCCTGCTGCCCACCCCGACCCGCGAGCTCGTCCACTGAGGGAGGGTGTCTGATGCGAAACAACGCTGCAGCGGACCTGGCTGTGGACTGGGCCGCCTGCCAGGGGCACGGCCTGTGCGCCGAACTGCTCCCTGACCACATCACGCTCGACGACTGGGGTTATCCGATCGTCTCCGGACCGGTCTCCGCGGCGGCCGCGAAACGGGCGCGCCGGGCGGTGGTCGACTGCCCCGCGCTGGCGCTCAAGCTGAGGGCCGCGGATCGGGTCGGCGGCTCGTGAAGACGGATGGTGGCCACGCGCGAGATCACCAGCCGCTCGAATTCTCCAATTGCACGCTGAGCTGGCCCCGGGCGAGGCCGACGTTCACGCACTCCTGGTGCCGATCCAGCAGCACGCCCTCGGTGCGGCAACTGGTGCCGCTCTGCCATCCGCGGGCCACCGCGTGCGCATCGAGTTCCGCGATGATCGTGGCTTGGTCCTGCCCTTGGGCGCCCGCGACATCGATCTCCCGGAGACACAGAACCGTAGATCCGCCGCTGCAGTGCTCGTCCAAGTTGTCGACGACGGTCAAGCCGGACGGCAGCGGAAGTATGTCCGACGCGGGCGGCGTCGTGGACGGCAGCCCGTTGACGCCGTACACGAGCGCGGCGCCGACCGCGGCCAGCGTGGTCACGCCGCAGAACGCGTAGCACAGCACCAGGCCGGCCGTGGTCCGCCGACCGGCATTGTGTCGGCGGTGGCTCACCGGTGGGTGGGCGTTCGAAACCACGCCGACGAGCAGCGTCGCCGACGTCGCGAGCGCCAGCAGGACGAGCAGCGTCACGCGGGCGCCAGGGAATATCCAGTGTGCGGCCACCGATATCTCGCCCAGGAGCAGGGCGGCCAACACTCCGGCGATCTTCCAGCCCAGGGCCCGTGCGCGCACGGTCAATGCCCAGCACGGTAATGCCAGGCCGAGAAACACCACGACCACCACCATGAGGGCAACTGTGCCGTACGCGACGCGTCCGTGACGAGAGTCGGAGCGTTACGGCTTTCTCAGCGTTGGGAACGGACGGCCCGTCAGCCGCCGTCCGCATCCACCAGCGGCACGCTCGTCGGGTCGTCGAGGACCGTCTCGCAGCCGTAGCGCAGCGCGCCCCGCAGTGTGGCGTCCTCGCCGAGCAGGTCGGTGCTGATGACCGGCTCGTCGGTGGGTGTGACGGCGCGTCGGCCGGCGAGGTGGCGCAGCACGTTCGGGACGAGCCAGTCCGACCACGCCGCGAGATGCCCGCCGAGCACGACCTGCTCCGGGTCGGCGACGCGGCAGACCGCGGTGAGCGCCGTGGCCAACGCGCGGGCCCCGGTCTCCAGGGCACGCACCGCCGCCGGGTCGCCGCCGCGCAGCCGCCGGTCGAACTCGACCCGGCCCCGCTCGAGGTCCGCGTCGTACTCGTCCGGGTCCAGGCCGGCCGCGACCAGCAGCGCCCGGACACCGAGATAGGTGACGAGGCAGCCGTGGTCGCCGCACTTGCACGCCGGTCCGTCGAACGAGACCGGGATGTGCCCGAACTCTCCGGCCATGCCGTGGCCGCCGGTCTGCACCGAGCCGTCCACCACGAGGCCGCCGCCGATTCCGGTCCGCACGACGCGAAGGTAGGCGAACACCTTCGGGACCCGTCCGGTGCGGTCCACCAGCGCGCGGTACTCGGCGAACGCGGCCATGTTCGCCTCGTTCACGATGCTGATCGGACAGCTCACGGTCGGGTCCTGGGCGCGCACCAGTGAGCGCAGGTCCACCCGCCGCCAGCCGAGCAGGATCGAGTCAGCCACGACCTCGTCCTCCACCACCGCCCCCGGCACGGCGATGACCACGCGCGCGAGCTGCGCCCGCTTCCGGTCTCCCGCGCCGCGGACCTCGTTCCACGCCTCGTGCACGATCTCCGCGATCGCCCGGACGACCGGCCGCGGATCGCCGAACGCGGCGCCGTGCTCCCGCTCGTCCCGCCACAGCACCGCCCCGCTCAGGTCCGTGCCGGCGCTGACCAGCCGAGACTGCGTCACCTGGATCGCGATCGTCAGCACCCTGCCGGGCGCGAGCTCGAGCAGCCGGCGCGGCCTGCCGCGCGCGCCCGAGGAGGCGAGGCCCACCTCGTGCACCAGGCCGCTGCCGATCAGTTCGGCGGTCAGCGCGGTGATCGACGCGTGCACCAGGCCGGTCGCCTCGGCCAGCTCGGTCCGGGCGCACGGGCCGAACGCGGCGATGTGCCGCAGCACCAGGGAGAGGTTGCGGCGGCGTACGTCGGCGGAGCCGGTCGGGCTGTTCACGCCGCCGATTGTGGCCGATCCCGGAGTCCCGGAGGGCGCACCGGGGCCGATCACAATATTTCTCATGTCGAAGAATATAACCCCAGGCTCCGCACCTGCGGCGCAGCGGGCCCTCATCCGGCCTTCAGAATCCGCAGGGCATGTTGCGTAACCGTAATTTTCCGAAGGTTGAAATAAATAGGCGGCCCGCCAATACTCAGTGGCACCGGCAGCCCCCGTGCCGGTCTCACAACGACGTGAAGGACCCCATGACGACGCAAATTCGTGCATCAGGCACCGATGGCGGCGCGCTGCGCGCGGGCACGATCGCCGCCGCCCTGTTCGCCGTCTGCCTCGCGCAGATCGGCCTGGCCATGCCGGCCACGCTCAACGGAACCTTCCAGACGGTCTTCAACCCGACAGGCTCCGAGCTGACCTGGATATCCGACTGCTCACTGCTGCCGATCACCGTGATGGAGCTGACCTTCGGCGTGCTCGGCGACCTGTTCGGCCGCAAGAGACTGCTGATGGGCGGCGCGTTCCTGCTCGCGATCGGCGAGCTGATCTCCGGCAGCGCCCCCGCCTCGAACGTGCACGTGCTCTGGATCGGCCAGATCGTCGCCGGCCTCGGCTGCGCCGCGCTGTTCCCGACCACGCTCGCCATGCTGGTCGCGGGCGAGCGCTCGCACGCCAAGCGCGCCCGGATGATCGCGATCTGGGCGGCGATCCTGTCCACGGGCAACTTCCTGGCCCCGCTGCTCGGCGGCATCACGGCCACGTACTTCAACTGGCGCATCGCGTTCTTCGTCGTGCTCGTGCTCGCCCTCGGCGACATGGTGATCACCGGCTTCGCCGCCCAGGACTCGCGTTCCCCGCAGGGCCGCTCGCTCGACCCGGCCGGTCAGACCACGATCGCGCTCGGCCTGTTCGGGCTGCTGTTCGGCGTGATCCAGGGCACCGCGGACGGCTGGGGCAACGCGATGGTCGTCGCCGCGTTCGTCTTCTCGGCGGTCATGCTCGTCTCGTTCGTCGTCATCGAACTGCGCGTGCCGAACCCGCTGCTGCGCGTGGACCTGTTCAAGAACCGCAACTTCGCGCTCGCCTCCGCGGTCACCGTCGTCGGCATGTTCGCCTTCCTCGGCACCGCCTACGCCATCAGCATCCGGATGGGTCCGATCCAGGGCCAGTCCTCGATGCGCACGGCCGTCGCCTTTCTCCTACTGAGCGGCATCGCGCTGCCGCTGCTGCCGCTGACGCACAAGCTGATGGCCGTGCTCGCGCCGCGCTGGGTGCTCGGCCTCGGCTTCGCGCTGATGGCCGCGGGCAACCTGTGGGCCGGGCAGCTGCCGATCGACGACGCGACGCTGACCGCGATCATCGTGCCGATGGGCCTCGTCGGCATCGGGTTCGCCTTCGCCGTCTCCGCGGTCACCGCGGCCGTCGTGGAGACCGTGCCGCACAGCCTGGCCGGTATGGCGAGCGCCACCACCAGCATGCTGCGCGATTTCGGCTTCACCCTCGGCCCGGCGGTGATCGGCGCCGTCGCCACCGCGAAGGCGACCGGCCTGCTCGGCTCCGGCCTGTCCGGCGCCAACCTGAGCGCCGCGGATTCCGGTCAGGCGCACGGGATCCTGTCCGGCGGCGGCCCGATCGCCGTGCTGCACGCGGACTCGAACACGACGGTCAAGGGCATCGCCCACTCGGCCCTCGGCACCGCGTACGGCCTCGGCTTCACCGTCGCGGGCATCGCGGCGCTGGTCTGCGCGGTCGTCGCCGTCACACTGCTGCGCGGCTCGGCCGAGGAGACCGCCGAGGAGTTCGACCCGGCCGCCGCGGCGGCCGCCGCGTAGCACCCGTCGCGGTCTCCCAGGCCCGGTGCAACGGGCCTGGGAGGTGTCCTCCTGCTCAACGATGTGCACCCAAGGAGAACCTTGAGTACTTTACCCGTGCCTGACCAGGCCCGCGCCCGTCGTCGGCCGACGCTCGCGGCGCTCACCGCCGCGCTGATGCCGGCCGTCGGCCTGTGGGCGAGCGGCTCCGCGGCGGCGAGCGGCTCGACCGCCTCGGCGAGCGCCGTCACCCCGGCGATCAGCTGCTCCAGCGCGAGCAGTATCAATGTGCTGGCGCTGTCCGGCGCCAACACCGAGATCACCTCGGCGACCGCGGTCGCGGCGTCCGCGAATCCGGCCGGCTCGTGGGCCGCCTGCGAGGTACAGGGCATCATCGCCCCGGAAACCCACTTCACCCTCTACTTGCCCACCAGCACCTACGCGGGCGAGTACCTCCAGGAGGGCTGCGGCGGCGGCTGCGGCAGCGTGAACGTCAGCACACCGACCGCCGCCGCGGGCTGCACCCAGTCGACCGACGGCAACTTCGCCGTCGCCGCGGACGACGAGGGCCACGAGGGCGGCGGCTTCAGCGTCATGGCCTTCCAGGACCCGGAGCTGCGTTCCGTGTTCGGTTACGAGTCGGAGCACCAGCTCGCGCTCGCTTCGAAGGCGATCATCAAGGCCTTCTACGGCAGCGCGCCGAAGGACTCGTACTACGACGGCTGCTCGGACGGCGGGCGTGAGGCCCTGATCGAGGCCCAGCGCTATCCGACCGACTTCAACGGCATCGTCGCCGGTTCGCCCGCCTCGATCCAGACCGAGCTCAATGCCTTCGAAGAGGCCTGGAACGCGCAGGCCGACACCGCGTCCGACGGCAGCCCGATCCTGACCTCCGCGGACCTGGCGCCGCTGCACAACGACGTCCTCCAGGCCTGCGGCGGCTCCACCGCCGTCACCCTCGGCTACCTCGCCGATCCGCTGGCCTGCGA
This sequence comes from Actinospica sp., assembly GCF_035552695.1. Taxonomy (NCBI): domain Bacteria; kingdom Bacillati; phylum Actinomycetota; class Actinomycetes; order Catenulisporales; family Actinospicaceae; genus Actinospica; species Actinospica sp. The sequence goes on along the minus strand of NZ_DASZKT010000276.1, from coordinate 99,277 downwards.
CTGGAACCCGGCGAGCATCGAGTGCACGTCGGGCCAGACCTCGACGTCGACCGACTTCTGCCTGACGGCGGCTCAGGTCGAGACCGTGGACAAGCTCTACAACGGAGTGCGCGACTCCGGCGGCGACCTGCTCTACCCGGGCTACGAGACCCGCGGCTCGGAGCTCAACTGGTCCGGTTGGATCGTGCCGAGCGGCAACCAGGAGTCCGCGGCCGTCGACGCCAACATCGCGACCACCGCGTGGCAGAGCTGGATCACCCCGACCGGCACTTTCGACGGCACCGCGAACTACATGGACGTCAAGTTCACCAAGGCCGAGTTCGACAAGATCACCTCGGCTGATGACGGCAACCTCGAGGCGACCGACCCGAACCTGACAGCGTTCGAGAAGGCCGGCGGCAAGCTGATCCTGTGGGCCGGTTACGCCGACCCCGCGATCAACCCGGTCGGCACCATCTCGTACTACCAGTCCGTGGTGAAGACCATGGGCGGTCTGAGCGCGACCGAGCAGTTCGCCAAGCTGTACCTGCTGCCCGGCGTCGCGCACTGCGGCGGCGGCCAGGGCCCGTCGAGCATGGACGCGCTCACCGCCGTCACGGGCTGGGTGACGAAGGGCGAGGTGCCTAGCAGCCTGCTGACGAGCGCGACCGACAGCAGCGGGACCGTCACGGCGACCCGTCCGGTCTACGCCTACCCGGACATCGCGGTGGACACCACCGGCGGCTCGATCTATTCGGCCTCCAGCTATACCCCCGAGGTCTCGAAGGCCGAGCAGAACCTGAACGTCTCCTGGCTCGGCAGCTTCCGCTCCGGCTACGAGACGGTCAGCGGCTGGGTGAACGGCCAGTGGGTCACCCGTCCGGCGAACCTGGACTCCGGACAGCGCTAAGGCCCGGTGACCAGGAACCATGACACGCGAGGCGATCAGGGCGAGGGAGATGGCACCGGGCCATCGCCGAGGACGCGGACCGGGAACTGGAGAGAAGGATGAGAGTAAAGAAGATGACACAGGACACGACGCGTGACCAGGGTGCGCTCCTGGTGGTGAGCGCACACGCGGGCGACTTCGTCTGGCGTTCCGCCGGCGCCATCGCGCTGGCCGCCGAGCGCGGGCAGCGGGCGAAGGTGGTCTGCCTGTCCTACGGCGAACGCGGTGAATCCGCGAAGGCGTGGCTGGCCGGGAAGAAGCTCGACGAGATCAAGCAGATCCGCCGAGCCGAGGCCGAGGCCGCCGCCGAGGCGCTCGGAGCCGAGGTCGAGTTCTTCGACGTCGGCGACTACCCGCTGGTGGAGACCCACGAGACCGTGGACCGGCTGGTGCGCGTCTATCGGGAACTGCAGCCCTCGGTCGTGCTCACGCACACCCTCGTCGACCCGTACAACGGAGACCACCCTGCCGCGGCCCGGATGGCCCTCCAGGCGCGGATCCTGGCCCAGGCCATCGGCTATGAGGCCCCCGGCGACCCGCTCGGCGCGCCCCCGGTCTTCTCCTTCGAGCCGCACCAGAGCGAACAGTGCGACTTCAAGCCGAACCTGCTTCTCGACATCACCCCGGTGTGGGAGCGCAAGCAGAAGGCGATGCAGTGCCTGTCCGCGCAGCAGCACATGTGGGACTACTACACGGATCTCGCGAAGCGCCGCGGCGTGCAGCTCAAGCGCAACGCGGGCCCGAACCTCGGCCTCGCGCACGACACCCGGGCCGAAGCCTTTTTCCGGCACTTCCCGCAGACGACCCAGGAGCTGTCGTGAAGAACGTCGTGGTTACCGGCGTCCCGCGTCCGCCGATCGAACAGCTCGACAAGCTCGCGAGCTTCGGCGTGGCGACCGTACACGAAGCGCTCGGTCGCACCGGGTATCTGGGCCCCGAGCTTCGGCCGATCCAGCGGGGCGCGCGGATCGCGGGCAGCGTGGTCACCGCGCTGGTCTGGCCCGGCGACAACCTGATGATCCACGCGGCCGTCGAACAGTGCGCGCCGGGCGACGTGCTGGTCGTCGCTCCCACATCCCCTTGCACTGACGGATATTTCGGCGAGCTGCTGGCCACCTCGCTGGCCGCGCACGGTGTACGCGGCCTGGTCATCGATGCCGGCGTGCGCGACACGGCCGAGCTGCGTGAGATGGGCTTCCCCGTCTGGTCGCGGCACGTCAGTGCGCAGGGCACGGTCAAGGCCACCGCGGGCGCCGTCAACGTCCCGGTCGTCATCGGCGGCCAGACGGTTCACGCCGGTTCGGTGGTTCTGGCCGACGACGACGGCGTTCTCATTTTCCCGGCTCGTGATCTCCCGCACGCCATCGAAGCCGCCAATGCACGCGAGGCCGAGGAACAGGCGACCCGCGAGGCCCTTGCCGCCGGTGGGCTGGGCCTCGATCGCTACAACCTGCGCGCGCTCCTCAAGAACCTCGGTGTCGAGTACGTGACATACGAGGAATACCATGAGTGAGGACTCCGGCATTCCCTGCATCCTGATGCGCGGCGGCACGTCTAAGGGCCCGTACTTCCTCGCGTCCGACCTCCCCTCCGACACGGCCGAGCGCGACGACGTGATCATGCGCGTCATGGGCACCCCCGATCCCCGGCAGATCAACGGGATCGGCGGCGCGCACCCGCTCACCAGCAAGGTTGCCGTCGTGTCGCCGTCATCGGATCCTGATACCGACGTCGACTATCTCTTCCTGCAGGTCGGCGTCGCGGAAGCCTTCGTCACCGACAAGCAGAACTGCGGAAACATGCTCGCCGGGGTCGGGCCCTTTGCCGTGGAGCGCGGCCTGGTCCCGGCGGTGGCCCCGCGAACGAGCGTGCGCATCCACCTCGTCAACACCGGCGAGTCGGCCACCGCTACCTTCTCGACCCCCGACGGAAGCGTCGACTACTGCGCACCGATCCTGCTGTCCTTCGCCTCTCCTGCCGAGATCCTCCCGACCGGCAACGTCGTGGACGTGCTCGACGGCCTCGACGCGACCTGCATCGACAACGGCATGCCGACCGTCGTGCTGCGCGCCGGCGACCTCGGCGTATCCGGGTACGAATCCCCGGCAGAGCTCGAAGCGAACGAGGCGCTGACCACACGGATCGCCGTCATCCGCCAGCAGGCACTTGCCCTGATGGGTATCGGCGACGCCCCGTCCCTCCCCAAGATCTCGCTGCTCGCCCCGCCGCGCGACGGCGGCACCGTGAGCACGCGCACGTTCATCCCCGTGCGCGTCCACGAGGCCATCGGTGTGCTCGGGGCCGTCAGCGTGGCCACCGCGCTGCTGATTCCCGGCGCTGTCGGCGCCGAGTTGGCGCGGCTGCCCGCCGAGCCGCGCGCCCCGCTGCGCCTGGAGCACCCGGCCGGCTCGGTCGACGTCTCGGTCGAGCTCGACCCCGCCGCTGACCGGCCGCGCACCCGCAACGCGGGGCTGGTGCGCACCGCACGCAAGCTCTTCGAGGGCACCGTCTTCCCCCGCCCCGCCGCGTGACCGAACGAAGAACAGGAACCAGCGCCCATGACTCCGTCCGCATTCCACGAGGTCGCACACCTCGGCCACGTCGAACTGCTCACCCCGGAACTCGAGGCGAGCCGGCGATTCTTCACCGAGATCATGGGTCTGCGCGAGTGCGCCCGCGAAGGCGACTCGGTATATCTGCGCACGTACGACGACTACGAGCACCACAGCCTGATCCTCACCGGACACGAGACCTCGGGCATCCGCACGACTGCCCTGCGCACGTGGAGCGCCGAGGCCCTCAAGCGCCGCGTCGCGGCCGTCGAGGAGGCGGGCCACGGCATCGGCTGGCGCGACGGCAAGTTCGGTATCGGCCAGACGTACGCCTTCCGCGACCCCGACGGCCACGAGTTCGAGCTCTACTGGGAATCCGAGCACTATCAGGCCCCTGACGCTTCGCGTCCCGCGCTGAAGAACCAGGCCGAGGCCAAGCCCGGGTACGGCGTCGGCGTGCGGCGGCTCGACCACGTCAACTACCTGGCCGGCGAGGTCGAGCCCAGCGGCGTCTTCCAGCGCGAGGTCCTCGGCGCGCGCACCAGCGAGCAGATCCGGATGAACGACGGCCGGATCAGCGCTCAGTGGCACCACTTCGCCAACAAGTCCTACGACCTCGTCTACACGGAGGACTGGACGGGCAATTGCGGCCGCCTGCACCACATCGCCTTCGCGACCGACACGCGTGAGGAGATCCTGCGCGCCGCCGACGTCTTCCTCGACGCGGGCGTGTTCATCGAGACCGGGCCGCACAAGCACGCGATCCAGCAGACCTTCTTCCTGTACGTCTACGAACCCGGCGGCAACCGGATCGAGCTGTGCAACCCCGTCTCCCGCCTGCTGCTCGCACCCGACTGGGAGACGGTGACCTGGACGGAGGCCGAGCGTGCGAAGGGCCAGGCCTGGGGCCTGAAGACCATCGAGTCCTTCCACACGCACGGCACTCCGCCGATCGCCTAGGCAGTCGCTCACGCGAACGCTCGGACGAGCGCTCAGGCAAGATCATCCGATGGTGAACTCGAAGTCCTGATGCGCCTTCGCGTCCACGGCCATCGGCAGGCGGAGGCGGCCCTCCGCGACCATGCGTCGTACGGCGCCGCGGCTCAGGCCGAGCCCGAGCATGAGCAGCCGTTCGACGCGGATCGGCGCGGGCAGCTCGAAGCCGATCAGTACCTTGAGCAGCGTCGCGTCGTCGGGGGAGTAGAACGGCATGTCCGTCTCGAGCGTCCAGGCGCCGGTCCAGTCGAGGCGGTATCCGTGATTCGAGGCGAGTGACGCGCTCATCGTCAGTTCGCGCACCACGGCCGGGTCGTTCACCTCGTACGCCAACCGGCGCGCGGGATCCATCGACTGCACGTGCACGCGTTCGTGCACGGGCACCTTCGACGTCCGCCCGCAGGCCGCGCAGCAGATCAGCAGCCAGACGTCGAGGAGCTTGCCGTTCGCGTTCATCCGAATCTTGCCGGACGGATGATGACGAGTGCTGGAGCAGTCCACGCACGGCCGCACGATTGCGGGCAGGCCGGACTCGCGCACGGCCCAAAGGGCCTTGCGGTCAGTATTCATGGATGTGTGAGATTTCAGGCTTGGATCGAAACGATGCACACGCGGGCGCGATCGCGGACGCGGAGCCGGGTCGACAGGCTCAGAGTTCGATCGCGCGACAAGTCACTGCTGGTACGTGGCAGGTTTTACAGATCCATGCGCCTCATCGTGGCCGAGGCGGCAACCGCCGGGCAACCGATTTTCAGCCGGTTACTTCAGCGAGCCGGTCCGCGGCTCGCGGGCGGTGAGGCAGTAGCGGGCGCCGGACGGGTCGCGCATCACGATCCAGTGCGGGCCCTCGGCCTCGAACGTGGCGCCGAGCTTCTCGTGCGCGCTACGCGTGGCCGCGCGGTCCTGGCAGGCGAAGTCGAGGTGGGCGTCCCCGGGACGGGTCGGCGAGTCGAGGCGCTGAAGCAGGATGCGCACGGGCACGTCGGACCTCGGCGGCTTGACCACGCGGAACTCCGGATGCACGCCGCCGAGCACCGGCCAGCCGGTCAGCCCACCCCAGAACTCGGCCGCGGCCTCGAACCGGTCAGGCGCGATGTCGAGGCAGACCTGGTCCAGCCGCGTGCCCTCGAAGACGTCCGGCCGCCGGGCCTCGCCGTGCCAGCGGACCGCGCAGAACAGGTGGCCCGAGGGCGCCGCGAGCACCACCAGGTCACCTTCGTCCAGTACGACGCTCGCACCGAGTTCGACGGCCCGGGACGCCAGCGCCTGGACGTCCTCGACGGCGAGATCGAGGTGCGCGCCGCCGGGCCCCTCGTCGACGCCCTGGATCTTGACGCAGGCATCGCGGTGCGACCGTACCGGAGGCGCCAGCGTGGCGAACTCGCCGCCCGGTCCGCGTCTCGTCGACAACGACGTCCCCGTGGCCGCCGTCCAGAACGCCGCGGCCTGCTCGAAGCGCTCCTTCGGCCGGTCGATGAACGCGTAGACCCAACGGATCATGCTCGGCTCTCCGTTCCCCTGGTGAGTCGAGCGTACCGCTGTCCCGTCGCGGCCTAGCTGACAGTCAGCGTCCCGTGCATGTACGTGTGGATCGTGCAGATGTAGGCGTAGGTGCCCGCCTTGCTGGGCGCGGTGAAGGTGACCGTGGCGCCCGAGCCGATGTCGCCGGTGTCGAACGCGACCGGCGACGAGGTCGACGTGAGCGTGTGCGTGACGGAGTCCCCGTTGGTGACCGTCACCTTCGTGCCCGGAGCGACGGTCAAGGTCGCGGGGCTGAAGCTGAAGTTCTTGATCATGACGGTGTCCGCCGAGGCCGCCGTGGCGCTGCCGGCCGAGGTGCCGGCGGCGGTGGCGGCCGGGGTGCCGGACGACGAGCCGGAGGTGCTGGACGAGCAGCCGGCGAGCAGCAGGGCCGAGGCGACCAGGGTCACGGCCAGACGGCGCATCGGGACCTCCGAGAAGTGGGTGCGAGATGTCGTCTCCGACCTTGGGCAACCAACGGCCTCGGTCCGTGTCCGGCTCGCCTGAGCGCCGCGATCTTTCACCTGATCGGCGGAACAAATGAGCCGAAACGGTGCCGCATCCGTCTAGGCGGACATGAACCTCGTCCGAAGCCTCCTGCGCATCATCGCCGCGGCCGGTCTGGCCGTCGACGCGTATGTGCACGCCGACCTGGCCGGTCAGTTCGACGGCAACGGCACGCACCTGACCCAGGGCACGCTGTTCCGCCTGCAGGCCGCCCTCGCCGCGCTGGCCGCGTTGTGGATCCTGCTGCGCGGGCGGCGGCCGTCCGCCGCGTTCGCGCTGCTCATCTCCGTCAGCGCGCTCGGCGCCGTGCTGCTCTACCGGTACGTCGACGTCGGCGCGCTCGGCCCGCTGCCGAACATGTACGAACCGATCTGGTACACGGAGAAGGTCGTCACCGCCGTCGCCGAAGGCGTCGCGGCCCTGGCCAGCGCCGCGCTGCTGGTGCTCAGCCCGTCATCAGCGCGTCCAGGAACGCATTCCCGTAGACACCATGCGGGTCTAGCGACTCGTATGCAGTGAGGGCCGCCTGCCAGCCGTCGTTCAAGGCGTGCCCGCCCTGGACCGCCGCCGGGATCACGTCGTGCAGGAACGTGGTGCTGGTCCACGCGCCGTCCGGGCCGTAGGCCCAGCCCTTCGACCACTCCGGGTGCAGCGTCGCGGTGGCGTCGTTGAACTCCTGGAGAAGGAACTGCTCGAAGGCCTCGTAGAACCGCGTCGACGACGGCGTGCCCGGGAGGGTGAGCAGGTCGAGCCAGACGGCGACGTCGTAGTCGCGGTCCGGGCGCGGGCGGACCGCGGAGAGGATGGCCTCGCGGGCGCCGGGCACCTCGCAGTCGGAGGCGTCATCGAGCCCCGTGACGCGCACTTCCCACGGACCGTTGATCGGGAAGTCGCCCTCGGCCTGATACTCGGCGAGCGTGCGCTTCAGGTAGGCGTACGTCTTGGAGACGACTTCCTGGATGTCGGCTCGCCTCGTCAGCACGGCGTATCCGTTCGCCGTCACGCGCAGGGTGGTCGGACGGACGTAGAGCTGCGTGTTCTTCGCCCAGCCCCACAGGTCCGCGCTGTCCGTCACGAGCAGTCCCGTCGGCACCGTTGCCGAGATGACCTGCGCGAACAGCGGCGTGACCCACGTGTCGCCGGCCACGATCAGCTTGAGCAGCTCCGAGGCGACCTCGGGGATCTCGTCGGAGAACGGGTAGTTGAACGGGACCGTCGTCTCGCGCGAGGCGGCGGGCCTTTCCGGGGCCACGCTCCAGAGCTTGAGCCAGGGCGACTGCGTGTAGGGAAACCAGATCGTCTCGATCCGGCCGCACCCTTCGACGAGCGCTGCGAAACTGTGCTCGCCCGCGTGCTCCGGGGGCGCGAACAGCGTGTCGGCGGTGACGTCGGTCCGGCTGACGCAGCGCAGCCGCCGGTTCGGGGCGACGCGCAGCGTGGCCTGGACGATCAGCGCCCGGCCGAGATGCACGAGGAGAGCACGCATCTCAGAGTCCGAACGGTCAAAGTCGCGCGCCACGTAAGCGCCCTGCGACTCGTCCCAGACGATCGCCGTGACCGAGGTGATCAGGTTGCTGATGGTGCCGAAGGTCTGGCCCGGCACGTTCGGCTCGCCGTTCACCCGGATGGCCGTGCCGTGGCCGTCGATCGCCAGCACGCCGCCGAGCGAGAGGTCGCCGGGGGCCGGGCACGAGGCGACGCCGTAGCCGTGTCGCTCCAGCTCGGTGAGCAGGGCCGTCATGGTGACGCCGGTCCGCGCGGTGACGGTGGTCGGGCCGTGCGCGTCGGCTGAGACCTCGACGGAGGCCATGTGCTCGGTCAGATCGATCAGGATGCTGTCTCGGGTGCCGCCGTTCGTGATCGTCAGCGGGGACCAGCCGTGCCGCATCCCGGTCGGCCGCACGCGGATTCCCCTGGCATGCGCCCAGTTGACGACCGAGACGACCTGCTCCACTGTCCGCGGCGAACAGGTGAGTACGTCGTCCGCGCGGATCTCCTCGGACCAGTTGCGATACGCCTGGGTATAGCAGTCCACGTTCGGCGGGACGTCGGCGTCGGCCGCGGCGGGTATCCGGAACGCGGTCTGCCAGCCGAGCGCCGCCAGCCCGGAGACCGCCGCGGCGCGCAGCACCGTCCGGCGCGGCAACGGTCCCGCGAAGTGAGGGTTCTGCGATGTGGGCATGGCACCAGGGTTGCCGCAGGGCCGCGCGCGGACCCGCGTTTTCAGCTTTCCTCACGCGAACGGGTGAACGGGCCCGATTTCGATCGGGTCGAATCTGAGAATCTTCATCCGTTCGGCCGTGCCTCCATTCGGGTCTGTTGCGGTTGGCACCCCGTCAGCCGCCGCCGAATGATGGACCTTGTGCGCGGGAGCTCCTCCTCCCGCGCCCCCATCGACTGTCGCGAAGCAGCACCCTCGCGAAGAAGGCAGGCGGACGGATGGACGAGAAGACCACCGGCTACTGGACGGTCGCGCTCGGCGCGGCCACGGCCTCCGGCACCTGGGAGGGATTCCGCGTCAGTCCGCTGCGTCGCACTGCCGAACTGCACGTCGACGGAGCGCTCACGGTCGGCGAGGAACAGCGGGCGAAGCCGGGCGACTACGCGCTCGTACTCACCCATCCCGGACTCGGCGGGGACCGCGTGATCGTGGCCGGCAACGGCGGCACGATCGAGTTCGGGCACGACGTCGTCGAGGTCCTCGGGCGCGAGGGCGGGGTCGGCGCGCTCTGGCTCACGGACCTGTCGACGGGCGCGAAGAGCGAACTGTGTCAACTGCCGAAGGCCCCACGTACTGTTTGAGGCGATTCACCGTGGTACTTTCCCTGCCCCTTCTTGCCATACTCGGCGGCCTGCTCATGTTCTTCATGCGCAGCGACGGCCTCCGGATCAGCCACATGCTCGTGGCGGCGATGGTCGGCGCCCAGGTCTCGACGACCGTGATCGCGGCGCAGCTCAACACCGTGATCACGACCGCGAACCACCTGCTCAGCACGATGTTCACGTAGATCCGAGAGCCGTCGCGGCCCCGAGGTAGGCGTCGACCTCCTCGGCCGACGGCGCGTAGGCTCCGGCCCTCGTGCAGGCCAGGGCCGCGACCGCGACGGCGAAGCGCAGCGTCTCCTCGAGGTGCTCGCACACCGCGTCGAGCCCCACGGCGTCGAGCCTCGTCAGCAGCGCGCCCATGGCCGCGTCACCGGCGCCGATCGTGTCGACGACCTCGACTCTCGGAGCCGGAACGTGGACGCGGCGCCCGCCGCGCAAGAGCCCGACCGCCCCTTCGGCCCCCAGCGTGAGCACGATCAGCGTCGGGGCGCCGAGTCCGCCGCCGTCCAGCCACCTGCGCGCCGTCTCCTCCGGAGCGACGTCCGGAAAGGCCATGCGCAGGTCCTCGTCGCTGGCCTTGACGACATCCGCCCGCCGGACGAGACGTTCGAGCCGGCGGACGGCGTCGGGCTGATGCCCGAGCACGATCGATCGCAGATTGACATCGAACGTCACCGTCCCCGGCGCGCGCTCGATCCAGCGCTCGGCGACGTCCGCGCCCGGCGGCCAGTACGCGGCGAGCGACCCGATGTGCCGGATCTCGCCGGCATCCGGCCCGGCCTCGGGCAGGTCCGTCGCGGCGAAGTCGGCGGCACCCCGCAACCAGAAGTCGTAGCTCGCGGAGCCGTCGGCGTCGATCCTCGTGAGGGCGAGAGCCGAGGACGCGTCGAGTTGAACCGCGTGCCTCAGATCGACTCCGGCATCGCTGAGTCGATTGCGGAACGCCGTCCCGAACGCGTCCGAGCCGAAGCGTGCCGCGAAGCTCACCTCGGCACCGAGCCGCGCGGCCGCCACCGCCGTGTTCGCCGGGCCGCCGCCGAGGGCCGTGTACATCAGGCCCGACTCGGCCGGGAGCAGGTCGGCGACGTTCTCCCCGGAGACGATGATCATCTGCCCGGCGCCGCCAGCTCGGCGAGCGTCTGCGCGACGCCCACGGTGTGAATGCCGTCCGCGATCCGCAGATACTCCTCGGTGAATCGCTCGTTCTGTGCGAGGTCCCCGAACAGGTGCGTGAGCTTGATCAGCGCCAGCGGGTCACGCGGATACTTCCGCGCCGCGGTACCGACCTCGTCGGCGAGCCGGTCCACGACCTCGATCGGATTCCCCTGCTCGTCCACGCCCTCCGCGTAGCGGGCCCAGCTCGCGACGATCGCGGTCGCGTGCGAGATCGGGCCGCCGGTGCCGAGGTTGTGCCGGATCACCGGAAGCACCCACTTGGGGATCCGGTCCGAGCTCTCGGCGCACAGCCGGGCGATCGTGTCCCGGATTCCCGGATTGGCGAAGCGTTCCAGCAGTTCCGACTTGTACGCGTCCAGGTCGACCCCCGGCACCGGGAGCAGCGTCGGCGTCGCCTCGGCGTCCATGTATTCGCGCGTGTACCGCGCGAGCCGGGGATCCGTCGCGGCCTCGTGGACGTAGCGATGTCCGAGCAGGTGCCCGAAGTACGCGATGGCCTGGTGGCTGGCGTTGAGGAGCCTGAGTTTCATCAGCTCGTACGGCGCGACGTCGTCGACCAGTTGCACGCCGACCTGTTCGAACCGTGGACGGCCGAGGCTGAAGTCGTCCTCCAGCACCCACTGCGTGAACGGCTCGCAGATCACGGGCCAGTTGTCCTCGATGCCGAGCTCACGGTGCAGCTGCTCGCGGTCCTCGTCGGTGGTCGCCGGCGTGATCCGGTCGACCATCGAGTCGGGGAAGTGCACGTGGTCTCTCATCCACTGCGCCAGTTCGGGATCGCGAAGCTCGGCGAACGCCGTGAACATCGCGCGTGCGACATGGCCGTTGGACTGGATGTTGTCGCAGGACATCACCGTGAACGGCGGGATCCCGAGGCGTCGGCGGCGATCGAGCGCCTCGACGACGTAGCCGAAGACCGTCGACGGCGTGGCGCCCGGCCGCAGGTCCGCCGCCACGCCGGGCTCGTCCGCGATGAACTCGTGGGTGGTCTGGTTGAAGTTGTACCCGCCCTCGGTGATGGTGAGCGAGACGATCCGGGTCTGCTCCCGCGTGAGCATCTCGAGGACGTGCTGCGGATTGTCGGGTGCGTAGAGGTAGTCGACGATCGAGCCGATCACCCGCGGCTCGAGGGTTCCGTCGGGGTGCTTGACGACGAGCGTGTACAGGCCCTGCTGCGGGATGAGCGCCTTGTGCATCGCGAGGTCGGCGGGCATGACGCCGACGCCGCAGATGCCCCAGTCCATCGCGTTCCCCTGATTCATCAGGGAGTCGAGGTACGCGGCCTGGTGCGCGCGGTGGAAGCCGCCGACGCCGAAGTGGACGATGCCGACCGTGACGGCCGAGCGGTCGTATCCGGGGCCGGACAGGACCGCCTGGAGGCCGTCGGGGTTGTCGGCGTGGTGCGAGAGCATGCGGAAGCCTCCCTGTGTTCGAGGGCTGAGAAGTGGTACGTGACGAGTTGCGGCGGCGCGGGGCGCCGGCTATTTCACGGCGCCCATGGACAGGCCGCGGACGAGCTTGTCCTGCGCGGCCCAGCCGGCGATCAGCACCGGTAGGCAGGCCACGGTCGCGGCCGCCGAGAGATGGGCGAGGAACTGTCCCTCGGGCGCGACGAAGCCGACCAGGTAGATGGGCACGGTCGCGCCGTTGGTCGTGGTGAGGTTCACCGCGAGGAAGAACTCGTTCCAGGAGAAGATGAAGCAGAGCAGCGCGGCCGCGGCCAGTCCCGGCGTGATCAGCGGGATGACGACCGAGCGCAGCTGGCGCGGCAGTTTGGCGCCGTCCACCTGCGCGGCCTCGATGACCGAGATCGGCACCTCGAGCAGGAACGAGCGCAGCATCCATACCGCGATCGGCAGGTTCATCGCCGAGTACAGCAGGATCAGCAGCCGTTGCGTGTCCAGGATGTTCAGGTCGCGGGCGAGGATGAACAGCGGGATGATCGCGCCGACGATCGGCAGCATCTTCGTCGAGATGAAGAAGAAAAGCACATCCCGCCACTTCCGGATCGGCCGGATCGCGAGCGCGTAGGCCGCCGGCAGCGCGAGGGCGATCACGATGATCGTGCTGCCCACCGAGATCAGGACGGAGTGTTCGAGGAAGCCGCGCAGCCCGGCCGTGCCCGGCGTGCCGTACCAGACCGACTGGTACTCGTAGAGCGTGGGACGGAAGACGAACTGCGGCGTCGGGGTGTTCGCGGAGGTCTCGGTCTTGAACCCGGTCAACGCCATCCAGAGCACCGGGAAGAAGAACACGAGGACGATGACCCAGGTCAGCAGGCCCAGTCCGAGCCGGGTGGCGAGCTTCGAGCGGCGGTCGGCGAATGTCAGCGGTGCTCTCATGTCAGCCTCGGCTCATCGCGTCGTCGCTGAAGATGGACGAGATCGTGCGTAGCGCCAGGGTCGCGATGATGATCGTGGCGACGACGACCACCACCGACATGGCCGAGGCACGGCCGATGTCATAGGCCTGGAAAGCCACCTGGTAGATGTAGTAGGGCAGGTTCGTGGTGTCCGTCGCCGGGCCGCCCTGGGTGATCAGGTAGATCGAGTCGAAGGCCTGCACGATGTAGATCGAGCCGAGCAGGATGCCGAGTTCGAGGTACATCCGCAGGTGCGGCAGCGTCAGCGCGCGGAAGATGCGCCACGCGCCCGCGCCGTCCACCCGCGCCGCCTCGAGGATCTCCTCGTTCTGACTCTGCAGGCCGGCCAGGATGATCAGCACCATGAACGGCGTCCACTGCCAGGTCAGGAACGTGATGATGGTCAGCTGCGAGTGCGTCCCGATCCAGTTCACGTTGTGCACGCCGAAGGGCTTGAGTACGTAGTTGAGCACGCCGAACGTCGTGTCCAGGATCGAGTACTTCCAGATCAGCGCGGCCGCCGCCGACATCACCAGGAACGGGCTGATGATCAGCGTCCGCAGCAGGCCGCGTCCGAACACGCGGCGGTTGAGCAGGATCGCGATCCCGAGTCCCAGCAGCACCGAGGCGATCACCGGCACGGCCGTGAATTCCAGCGTGTTGAGCGCGGCCGTGCGGAAGATCGGGTCCGAGAAGACTTCCCGGTAGTTGGCCACGGTCGGGAACTGCCGCGGACGGTTCGGGTAGTTCAGGTTGTACTTCTGGAAGCTGTACCAGAGTGTCAGCAGGAACGGGATCTGCGTGACGACGATCGTGAAGATCATCGCCGGGAGCAGCGGCAGGCGCTTGAGCCACGCGGCGCCGCGCCGTCTGCTTCGCGGTGGCGCCAGCGCGAGCTTGCGCGGCGCGGTGGTCAGGACAGTCACAAGCGGGCCTTTCGTTCGAAGAACGGAACCGAGGGACGCGCCGGGCGGGTAGTGCGGACCCGCCCGGCGCTGCTCGCGTCAGCTCTTGTAGCCCGCGTTGATCACGGCCTGCTGCGCGATCTGCTGGCTGGTGTTCAGTGCCGCCGACACCGATTCCTGCCCGTCGATCGCGGCGGTGATCTGCGCCGAGACCTGCTGACCGAAGTCCTCGAACTCGGGGATGCCGACGTACTGCACGCCGGGCACCGGCTGCGGGGCCACACCGGGCTGGCTGATGTTGACCGAGTCGATCTGCTGCAGCGTCAGGTTCGCGAACGCCCCGGCCGCCTTCTGGTACTCAGGGTTCTGGTACGTCGAGGTCCGGGTCCCGGGCGGCACCGCGGCCCAGCCGTTCTTCGAGGCGTCGTACGCGATGTACTGCTTCGAGGTGGCCCAGTTCATGAACTGCTCGGCCGCCGACTGGTGCTTCGACGAGGACTCCAGGGCCAGTGCCCAGGTCCACAGCCATCCGGAGGACTTGGTCAGGTCGACCGGCGCCGGCGCGAAGCCGACGTTCCCGTCGATCGGGCTGCCGGTCGCGTCCACCGTGGAGGCGCCGACCGTGGCGTCGTACCACATGGCGGCCTGGCCCTGCTCGAACAGGTTCAGGCACTGGTTGAAGCTGTCGTTGCCCGCGCCGGGCTCACCGTCCTGCTTGACCAGGTTGACGTAGAAGTTCACCGCGGCCTCGGTGGCCGGCGAGGTGAGCTTCGCGTTCCAGCTCTTGTCGAACCAGGCGCCGCCCATCGTGTTGATCACCGTGTCCAGCGAGGCGAGGTTGTCGCCCCAGCCGGTCAGGCCGCGCAGGCAGATGCCTGCCACGTTCTTCGACGGGCTGTTCGCCTTGGCCGCGAGCTGCGCGATCTGCGCCCAGGTCGGGTTGGCCGGCATGGTCAGCCCGTCCGCGGCGAAGATCTTCTTGTTGTACATCATGAACGAGGACTCGCCGTAGAACGGCAGCGCGTAGAGCTGGCCCTTCGTGCTGAGGGCGTCCTTGATCGGCGCGAGCAGGTCGTTGACGTCGTAGGAGGCGTCCTGGCCCACCTCGGTGTTCAGGCCGTCGATCCAGCCGTTGTCGGCCCACGACGCGATGTCGTTCGGGCCGATCATGACCACGTCGTACTGCCCGCCGTGCGCCGCGACGTCCTTCTCCACGTCGGCGCGCTCGGTGTTCTCGTCATAGGTGACGAACTTGACCTTGATCCCCGGATGTGAAGCCTCGAACCCGCCGGCGGTCAGGTTCTCGATCGTGGTCATCAACGGGTTCGCGGTGACCGCGACGGTGATCGTCTGGGTACCGCTGCTGGAACCTGATGACGAGCTGTTCGGATTCGAACACGCGCTCGCGGTGGCGGCGAGGAGCGCCGCGGCGGCTGCGGCCGCGGGCCAGACGCGACGATGACGCGTCGTGCTTGTTAGACTCATGACCTGTATTCCTCCAGCTGTAGGTTGCGTTCTTCACCAGGGCGTTCTGCGTCGTCGGGATACGGGGCGGTCGGTGGCAGCCGGCCGCCCATTCCTTTTCCCGTCAGGCTCGGGTCACATCGATGCCTTGCTCGTGGAGGTGCACGGCCTGCTCGGCGGGCAGGCCGTCGTCTGTGATGAAGCGTTCGAAGTCCTTCAGGCGCGCGAACTGGACGAACGAGTCGACGCCGTACTTGGAACTGTCCGCGATGAGGATCCTGCGTCGCGACACGCGCATCGCCATCGTCTTGACCGCGGCGACGGCGCTGTCCGGCACCGTGACCCCGCGGTCGAGGCTGATGCCGTTGCCGCCGATGAACGCCAGATCGAGCACCAGGGTCTCCAGCATCGAGACCGCCCAGTGGTCGACGGCGCCCAGGGTCTTCGCCCGGACGCGCCCGCCGACGACAAGAACCGTCAGTTCGGGGCGTTCGACCAGGGCCTTGGCGGTCGCCAGCGATGGGGTGACCACCGTGAGCGGCCGGTCCGGCGGCAGGTGCTCGCCGACCAGCGAGGGCAGAAAGCCCTCGTCGAGGTAGACGGACTCCGCGGACTTGACGTAGGTCACCGCGGCCGCGGCGATCCGGTTCTTCTGCGCCTGGTGCCGGGTGGATCGCACCGCCAGCGCGCTCTCGAAGCTCAGCCGCTCCACGGCCACCGCGCCGCCGTAGACCCGGCGCAGCAGGCCCTGGCGCTCCAGATCCTTCAGGTCCCGCCGGATCGTCTCCGGGGCGAGACCGAGTTCCTTCGAGGTCTGCGCGACATCCACCCGGCCGGTGCGCCGCGCGTTCTCGAGAAGCATCTGACGACGTTCGATCACGTACATGCCGAGCGACGCTCCCTTCCTCGCGAGCAGTCGAATGGGCGTATGGGCCGTGCGGTTTCCGGTCCGTTCTTGCCCGGATGAGGCGAGTTTCGTTCGGGTTACCGGCAGTCGCAATACGCCGACGGTCTCGGTCGGATAACGGAAGTGCCCGATTGCGCCCGTTCCGGCCCGGGGTGTGCCCAGGGAGTGCCCGTAATCCGATCGCGGCGGGCGCGGGGCTTACCCCGGCCGCCGGTGGCGCGATAGCCTTCCGGCGTATCGGGAGCGATCACAACGAAGGAGCAGAGCCGTGGCCGACCGAATCCGCTGGGGTATCGCCGGAACCGGCGGCATCGCCGCCCGCTTCGCCGAGGACCTCGGCCTGCTGCCCGATGCGGAGATCGTCGCCGTCGGCTCGCGCAGCCAGTCCGCCGCCGACGCGTTCGGCGACCGGTTCGGGGTCGCGCATCGGCACGTCGGCTATGCGGCGCTGGCCGCCGACCCCGAGGTCGACGCGATCTATGTCGCCGTGCCGCACTCCGGGCACTGCGAGGCGACGCTCGCCGCGATCGCCGGGGGGAAGGCCGTGCTGGTCGAGAAGCCCTTCTCGGTCAACGCCGCCGAGGCCGAGCGGATGATCGGCGCGGCCCGCGCGGCCGGGACCTTCCTCATGGAGGCCATGTGGGTGCGCTGGCTGCCGCACTTCCAGCTGGTGCGCACGCTGCTCGACGAGGGCAGGATCGGCCGCGTGCGGCAGGTCATCTCGGACCGCGGCGAGACGCTCAGCACGGACCCGCTGCACCGCATCAACAACCCGCTACTCGCCGGCGGCGCACTGCTCGACCTCGGCATCTACCCGGTCTCGTTCGCGTCGATGGCGGTCGGCGGTCGGGAACCCGAGGGAGTCGAGGCGGCGGCGCGCATGACGGAGACCGGCGTGGACGCGCAGACCTCGATGATCTTCACGTACCCCGACGGCACGCAGACCGTCATCTCCACCGCGCTCGACGCCCGCAGCGCGAACACGGCCGTGATCACCGGCACCGAGGGCCGCATCGTGCTGCGTGAGCCCTGGGGCCGGATCTGCCCGGTCGAGGTGATCCGCAACGACGGCACCGCGCACACCACGCTGCTGCCGCACTCCGGCATCGGCCTGCGGCACCAGGCGGGCGAGGTCGGCCTCCGGCTGCGCGCCGGCGAGCTGGAGAGCCCGGTGATCACGCTCGACGAGACGCTCACCGTCATGCGCACGCTCGACCGGGTACGCGAGCGGATCGGGCTCGCGTACCCGGGGGAGTAGACCCCAGGGCGCCGACTGCTCAGGACTCGCGCGCGACTCAGGACTCGCGCGGCTCCCGGCTCTCCAGCAGCCGGAGCCAGATCTCTGACACGGTCGGGTACGAGGGGACGGCGTGCCGCAGCAGCTCAAGCGGCACCTGGCCGATCACCGCGACCGTCGCCGCGTGCACCAGTTCGGCGACCTCCGGGCCGACGAAGGTCGCGCCGACGAGCGTGTCCGCCTCGCGGTCGATCACCAGTTTCGCCCGGCCGCGGTAGTCCTGGCGCTGGATCGAGGTCGCGGCCAGCGCGCCGAGGTCGTACTCGACGGTCTCCACGTCGATCCCCGCCTCCCGCGCCTCGCGCTCGCTCCGGCCCACGGCCGCGACCTGCGGGTCGGTGAAGATGACCTGCGGCACCGCCCGCGAGTCGGCCAGGTCGCGGTAGCGGACGCTGTCCATCGCGCCGCCCTCGGCGCGCGCCGCGATCACCGCTCCGCACACCCGGGCCTGGTACTTGCCCATGTGGGTGAGCAGCGCCAGCCCGTTGATGTCGCCGACCGCGTAGAGCCAGTCGCCGTTCACCTCGCGCACGGTCAGCTGCTCGTCGACCGGGATGTGCGTCTTCTGCTCCGCGAGCTTGCCGAGCCCGACCGTGTCGAGGCCGATGTCGGTCGTCGCGGGCGTGCGCCCGGCCGCGACCAGCACCTCGTCCACGACCAGATCCTCGCCGTCGACGGTGATCGTGACCGGGCCGCCGTGGATCCGGCCGACGCCCGCGTCGTTGACGGTCTCCCGCTCGACCCGCTCCACCTTGGCGTTCGTCCGGACGCGCACGCCGGCCTGCTCGAGCCGCTCGGCGACGAGCTCGTGCGCGAACGCCTCGGTGCGCGGCAGCAGGCGCGGCGCGGACTGCAGGATCGTGACGTCCGCGCCGAGCGCGCTCAGCCAGGTGGCCGCCTCGCAGCCGACCACGCCGCCGCCGATGACCGCGACGCGGCGCGGCACCTCGGTCAGGTTCGTCGCGTCCCGGGAGATCCACGGACGGGCCTGCCGCAGGCCGGGGACCGCCGGGACGGCCGCCGTGGTGCCGGTGGCCAGCACGACCGCCTGCCGGGCCTCGATGGCGCGCACGGTGCCGTCCGGCTCGGTCACCTCGACCGTGCGCACCCCGGTGAGCCGGCCGTGGCCGCGGATCACGTCGATCCCGACGCCGTGCGCCCAGTCCACCTGGCCGGAGTCGTCGCGGTTGTTCACGATCGCGTCCCGGCGTTTCAGGATGCCCGTCGGGTCCAGGCGGGTGCCTAAGACGCCGGGGAGGTGGTGCGCGGCGGAGAGCACCTCGACCGGCCGCAGCAGCGCCTTGCTCGGCATGCACGCCCAGTACGAGCATTCGCCGCCGACCAGTTCCGCCTCGACCAGCACGGCGGTTCGTTCGCTGCCCTGGATGGCGTACTGCGCCGCGTTCTCCCCAACCGGACCAGCGCCGATGACGACGACGTCCCACGTATCGGTGTCCTGCGCCTGGAGTTCGTTCATAGGTCACGCCTCCTTGGGGTCAATCTAATGGAAATCGGAATATTCCGTCAGCGGATGCGCCGGGGTGGAGACAGGGGGTCTCCGGGTGTCCTTAGAATGCCTCGGACACTTACACCGGTGTCCGTGGACGAGGACGAAGGACGGGCGGCCAGTGAGCGGCGAACCTTGGCGACCTGACGGCGGCGGCTCCGATGCCGATGCCTGGAATGCGGAGCAGCCGGCGCAGCACGTGGGAGAGTCAGAGCCGACTCAGCACATCGCCGCCGAGCAGCCCACTCAGCTGATGGCGCATCAGCAGCCCACGCAGTACATCCCGCCGCAGGCGTCCGGGCCCAACGTCGATCCGACGCAGTACATCCCGCCGCAGCCGTCACAGGCGCCGCGATCCGCGTCCCACGCGTCCAACGCCGATCCGACGCAGTACATCCCGCCGCAGGTCGCCGCACCCGGGCCCGCCGTCGGGCCCACGCAGTACATCCCGCCACAGTCTCCTTCTCCCGCGTCGAACTGGGGCACGCCGGGGGGCTACGAACCCACCTCCGTCATGCCGCCGGTCGCCGATCCGCGTGACGCGTACGGCTCTCCGGCTCCCACACAGTACTTCCCAGCAGTAAACCAGCCTCAGTACCCTTCCACAGCCCCAGCGGATCACGGCTCTTACGACCTGCCCGGAAGGGGCGGCGGGAGCCGCGGCGGCGGCGACTCGCGGCTTCCGTCCTTCGTGCGCGATCACCCGGCCGAGATCGGGCTCGGCGCGGCCGCGGTGGTCGCGGCCTTGGTCGTGGGCGTGCTGCTCTCGCTCGGGGGCAACAACAACTCCGCGAACACGGCGGCCGCGGGCAGCACCGCCTCGACGCAGAGCTCTGCCGGCGCCTCCGCCTCGGCGAGCGCGTCCGCGACCTCGAACACGATCAGCATCCCGACCGACAGCGCCGCCACCAGCGCGTCGCCCAGCGCCTCCGCCTCGGCCTCGGCGTCGAGCACCCAGACGCTCGGCATGGGCACGCCGGGCCCGGTGCTGAACGAGGCCTCCGGGCTCTGCCTCGCCAGCAGCGACGGCTCGTTCGGCAACGGCGCCAACGTCCAGATCGCCTCGTGCACCGGCGATCCGACCCAGCAGTGGACGCTCACCAGCGGCGGCCAGATCACCATCAACAACGGCGCCGACTGCCTGGACGACTACGGCTACGGCAACAGCGCCGGGACCGAGGTCGACGTGTGGAACTGCAACGGCGGCTCCAACCAGGAGTGGACCGTGCAGTCCAACGGCATGATCGTCGGCAAGTACTCAGGCCTCTGCGCCGACCTGTCCGGCGGCGCGACGGCTCAGGGCACGAACGTCGAGTTGCAGAACTGCGGCAGCGACTCGACGCAGTTGTGGAACTGAGTCGCCTGAGTCAGACCCGGGTCACCTGCTGAACACCATGTGCGTCACGCCGCTGGGCGAGGAGAAGGACTCGACCTCGAAGCGCTGCTCGAGTGCTTCCTGATCCACCCACAGCCGCTCGCCGCGCCCGAGCAGGATCGGCACGATCACCACGTGCAGGTGGTCGATCAGGTCTGCGGAGAGGAACTGGCGCACGACGTTCGGGCCGCCGCCGATGCGCACGTCCTGGCCCTCCGCCGCCTCGCGCGCCTGCCGTAGCGCCTCCTGCGGCGTCGCGTCGATGAAGTGGAAGGTCGTTCCGCCGGCCATCTGGATCGACGGCCGGGTGTGGTGCGTGAGCACGAAGACCGGCGTGTGGAACGGCGGGTCCTCGCCCCACCAGCCCTGCCACTCGTGGTCCTCCCACTTCCCGCGCTGCGGCCCGAACTTGTTGCGCCCCATGATCTCGGCGCCGATGCCGGGACCCCACTGGCTCGCCATCGCGTCGTCCGCTCCGGTGGATCCGCCCTCGGCGCCGTGCATGCTACGCCAGGCGTGCGTGCCGAAGAACCACTCCATCAACCGCGTGCCCGCGTGCCCGAACGGCGATTCCTTGCTCTGCCCAGCGCCGGCCGCGTAGCCGTCCAGCGAGACCGCGAGATTGTGCACCCTTACCCGGGACATCGTCATCACCTCGGGGCCCACCGTAACGGCGCCCGGCCGGCGGCGCAGAGAAACAAGCAAGCGCGCTTGATTTTTTCCCGTACCGCTGCGAGGGTGGGCGGCGGGGGAGGTCCCCGGAGCGAGGAGGCAGGACTGATGGCGGATCAGCGCGCGGGGGACGCGTCGGTGCTGCGGATCGGCAACGCCTCCGGCTTCTACGGCGACCGCTTCGCCGCCGTCCGGGAGCAGCTCGAGGGCGGCCCGCTCGACGTGCTGACCGGCGACTACCTGGCCGAGCTGACGATGGCGATCCTCGCCGCGGACCGACGCGAGGACCCGGCGCTCGGCTATGCGAAGACCTTCTTACGCCAGATGAGTGACTGCCTCGCGATCGCGGCGGCGCGCGGCGTGCGGATCGTGACCAACGCGGGCGGCCTCAACCCGGCCGGGCTCGCCGAGGAGCTGCGCAAGCTCGCCCCGCGGCTCGGCGTCGAGGTCGATGTCGCCTCCGTGGAGGGCGACGACCTGCTGCGACGCGCCGACGAGCTGGGCTTCTCCGCGCGTCCCGGACTGCTCGCGGCCAATGCGTACCTCGGCGCGTTCGGCATCGCGGAGGCGCTCCGCGCGGGCGCGGACGTCGTCGTCACCGGCCGGGTCACGGACGCCTCGCTGGTCGTCGGCCCCGCGATCGCACGATTCGGCTGGACGAGTGACGACCTCGACGCGCTCGCGGGCGCCACCGTGGCCGGACACGTCCTGGAGTGCGGCACGCAGGCGACCGGCGGCAACTTCTCCTTCTTCACCGAGATCGACGCGCGTCGCCCCGGATTCCCGATCGCCGAGCTGCATGCCGACGGCAGCAGCGTGATCACCAAGCATCCCGGGACCGGCGGCGCGGTCACGGTCGAGACGGTCACGGCCCAGCTGCTCTACGAGACCTCGGGTGCGCGGTATGCGGGCCCTGATGTGACGACGCGGCTGGACTCGCTGCGCCTGCGCCAGGCCGGGCCCGATCGCGTGCACATCTCGGGAGCGCGCGGCGAGGCGCCGCCGCCGACGCTCAAGGTCGGGCTGAACCGGCAGGGCGGCTTCCGCAGCCAGGTCGGGTTCGTGCTGACCGGCCTGGAGATCGAGGCGAAGGCCGCGCTGGTCCGCGCGCAGATGGAGGCGTCGTTCACCGACCGTCGGCCGGCCGAGGTCCGCTGGACGCTGGACCGAACGGACCGGCCCGACGCGCCGACCGAGCAACAAGCCAGCGCCCTGCTACGTCTCGTCGTGCGGGACCGGGACGCGCGGCTCGTCGGGCGCGCGGTGAGCAGCGCGGCGGTCGAGCTGGCGCTCGCCGGATTCCCGGGCTTCCATCTGACCGCACCACCCGGCGAGGCGGCCCCGTACGGCGTCTTCGAGGCCGAATTCGTCAGCGCGGCAGAGGTCGAACACAACGCGGTGCTCACGGACGGCCGTCGCGTCGCCGTGCGGCCGCCGGTGGTCACGCGCGCCGTCGAGCCGCTGCCCGAGCCCGAGCTCCCGGAGACCGGGACGGCAGGCCCGACGCGCCGCGCGCCGCTGGGATTGGTCGCCGGGGCACGCAGCGGGGATAAGGGCGGCGACGCGAACATCGGAGTGTGGGCCCGGACGGATGAGGGCTGGCGTTGGCTGGCGCACGCTCTCACAACGGAAAAGCTGCGTGAGCTGCTGCCCGAGGCGTCCGCGCTGCCGGTCACGCGGCATGTGCTGCCGAACCTGCGAGCCGTGAACTTCGTCGTCGAGGGGCTGCTCGGCGAGGGGGTCGGCGCGCAGGCACGCTTCGATCCGCAGGCCAAGGCCGTGGCCGAGTGGCTACGCGCGCGGCACATGGACATTCCCTGCGCTCTGATAGGGCACGTGCGATGACGATTCTGACCACGCAGCTGGACCCCTCGAGCGGGCAGTATCAGGCGAATCGGCGCGACATGCTCGCCAAGCTCGATGCTCTCGACGCCGAACACGCGAAGGCGCTCGCGGGAGGCGGCCCGAAGTACGTCGAGCGGCACCGGAAGCGCGAAAAGCTCCTCGCTCGCGAACGGATCGAGCTGCTGATCGATCCCGACGGACCGTTCCTGGAACTCTCGCCGCTCGCCGCGTGGGGCTCTGAGTATCCGGTCGGCGCGGCGATCGTCACCGGGATCGGTGTCGTCGAGGGCGTCGAGTGCGTGATCACCGCCAGCGATCCGACCGTACGCGGCGGCGCGAGCAATCCGTGGACGCTGCGGAAAGCCCTGCGTGCCAACGAGATCGCGCGCGCGAACAGGCTTCCGCTGATCAACCTCGTCGAGTCCGCGGGCGCCGATCTGCCCGGCCAGAAGGACGTGTTCATCCCCGGCGGCGCGCTCTTTAGAGACCTGACGCGGCTCTCCGCCGCCGGGATTCCCACCGTCGCCGTCGTCTTCGGCAACTCGACCGCCGGCGGCGCGTACATCCCGGGCATGTCAGACCACGTGGTCATGATCAAGGAGCGCTCGAAGGTCTTTCTGGGCGGCCCGCCGCTGGTCAAGATGGCGACCGGTGAGGAGTCCGACGACGAGTCGCTGGGCGGCGCCGAGATGCACGCTCGCGACTCCGGCCTCGCGGACTACTTCGCCCTCGACGAGCCGGACGCGATACGCACGGCCCGGCGCATCGTGCGCCGCCTGAACTGGACCAAGCTCGGCCCGTCGGGGGGTCTCGCCGCCGCTCCCAAGCACGACGAGGACGAACTCCTCGGCCTGGTGCCCGGCGACCTGAAGTCCGCCTTCGACCCGCGCGAGCTGATCGCCAGAACGGTCGACGCATCAGAGTTCGACGAGTTCAAGCCGCTCTACGGCCCGAGCCTCGCGACCGGCTGGGCGACGATCCACGGATATCCCGTCGGCATCCTCGCCAACGCGCGCGGCGTACTGTTCAGCGAAGAGGCGCAGAAGGCCACGCAGTTCATCCAACTGGCCAACCAGCGTGACATTCCGCTCATCTTCTTGCACAACACGACCGGTTACATGGTCGGCCGCGAATACGAGCGGGGCGGAATCATCAAGCACGGCGCCATGATGATCAACGCGGTCTCGAACAGCAAGGTTCCGCACATATCGATCCTGCTGGGGGCGTCGTACGGCGCGGGCCACTACGGGATGTGCGGCCGCGCTTTCGAACCCAGATTCCTGTTCACCTGGCCCAGCGCGAAGTCGGCGGTCATGGGTCCGCAGCAGCTCGCGGGCGTGCTCTCGATCGTGTCACGACAGTCGGCCGCGGCGGCCGGACGGCCGTTCGACGAGGAGGCCGACTCCGCGATGCGGGCCATGGTCGAGCAGCAGATCGAGTCCGAGTCGCTGCCCGCGTTCCTCTCCGGCCGCCTGTACGACGACGGCGTGATCGACCCGCGCGACACCCGCACAGTGCTCGGGCTGTGCCTGTCCGCGGTGCACGGCGCACCCGTCGAGGGCGCGCGCGGCTACGGCGTCTACCGGATGTGAGGCAGCCACGATGTTGAAAGCACTGCTGGTGGCCAACCGAGGCGAGATCGCTCGCCGCATCTTCCGCACGTGCCGCGAAGTGGGCATCGCGACAGTCGCGGTCTACTCCGATGCCGACGCGCGCGCCCCGCACGTGCGCGAGGCCGATCTCGCTGTCCGGTTGCCCGGCTCCGCTTCCTCGGACACCTACCTGCGCGGTGATCTGATCGTCCGCGCGGCGCTGGACGCCGGAGCCGACGCCGTGCACCCGGGCTACGGCTTCCAGTCCGAGAACGCCGGCTTCGCGCAGGCTGTCATCGAGGCGGGCCTGACCTGGATCGGTCCGTCTCCCGCGGCCATCGAGGATATGGGCTCGAAGACGCGAGCCAAGGAGCTGATGGTGGCCGCCGGAGTTCCGGTGCTCGGCGCCGTCCACCCGGAGACGGCGACGCCCGCGGACCTTCCGCTGCTGATCAAAGCCGCGGCAGGCGGCGGAGGACGCGGTATGCGGATCGTTCGCGAGCTGAGCGAGCTACCGGATGCCCTCGCGAGGGCACGAGCCGAGGCGGCCGCGTCGTTCGACTCCGATGAAGTGTTCTGCGAACCGTACGTCGAACGCGGCCGACACGTCGAGGTGCAGATCCTCGCGGATGCCGCGGGCACGGTCTGGACACTCGGCGAACGTGACTGTTCCCTCCAGCGCCGCCACCAGAAAGTCATCGAGGAGACCCCGGCGCCCGGGGGCCTGAGGGACGAGACGCGTCGCGCGCTGGCGGACGCGGCGGCGGCCGGCGCCAAGGCGATCGACTATCTGGGCGCCGGGACCGCGGAGTTCTTGCTCGCGCCAGACGGCCGGTTCTTCTTCCTGGAAATGAACACCCGCCTCCAGGTCGAGCACCCGGTCACCGAGTGCGTCACCGGGCTCGACCTCGTCGCGTGGCAGTTGCGCA
The DNA here is from genome assembly GCF_035552695.1 of Actinospica sp. Classification (NCBI taxonomy): domain Bacteria; kingdom Bacillati; phylum Actinomycetota; class Actinomycetes; order Catenulisporales; family Actinospicaceae; genus Actinospica; species Actinospica sp. Next base: position 73,916 of record NZ_DASZKT010000276.1, on the reverse strand, counting down.
TCGCCGAGGGCCGCACGCTCCCGCCCGAACCACCGACGCCGCGCGGCCACGCGATCGAGGCGCGCCTGTACGCCGAGGATCCCGCGCACGACTGGCAGCCGCGCACCGGAACCGTGTGTCGCTTCGATATCCCCGAACTCACGGGCATTCGGGTCGACAGCGGCGTCGAAGCGGGCTCGGTCGTCGGTGTCGAGTACGACGCGATGCTCGCCAAGGTGATCGCGTGGGCCGAGACCCGCGAGGAGGCGGCACGCCTGCTGGGCCACGCGCTCGGCAGGGCACGAATCCACGGCCTGACGACGAGCCGCGAGCTTCTGGTCAATGTCGTGAGTCACCCGGCGTTCCTGGACGGCGACGTGCACACGGCGTTCCTGTCGGACCATGCCGAAGAGCTCCTCGCCGCCCCGAGCATCAGCCCGCTGGCACCACTCGCGGCCGCGCTCGCCGACGCCGCGTCGTACGCGGGTCCGCAACCGTCCGGCCTGCCGAGCGGCTGGCGCAACCTGGCCTCGCAACCGCAGGTCAAGCGGTACCTCGACGTGGACGGCACCGAGCACGAGGCCCGCTATCGGCTCACCCGAGACGGCCTGCGAGCGGACGGCCTGCCGGAGGTCCGCCTCATCTCCAACACACCGGACCGCGTGATCCTCGAGGAGCGCGGCGTCCGTCGAACCTTCGACGTCGCAATGTACGACGATGCCGTGTACGTGGACGGCCCGGGGACGAGCGTCGCGCTCACCCGCGTCTCGCGCTTCCCGGACCCGGCGGCCAAGGTCGATCCAGGCTCGCTGCTCGCACCCATGCCGGGAACCGTCGCTCGCGTCGCAGCAGTCGAAGGTGCAACGGTCACCGCCGGTCAGCCGCTGCTCTGGCTGGAGGCGATGAAGATGGAGCACCTCGTCAGCTCACCGACGGACGGCGTCCTGACCCAGTTGCACGTCCAGCCAGGCCAGCAGGTGTCGGTCGGCACGATTCTCGCCGTCGTAGAACCCAAGGAGGGTCCGCAGTCATGACCGTCTTCCCCTTCGAAAGCGAGGAACGCCGCGCGCTGCGTGCCGCGGTCTCCGCGCTGGGGCGCCGCTACGGCGCGACCTACCTGCAAGACAGGGCGCGTGCCGGAGAGAACACGAACGAACTGTGGCTGGAGGCTGGCAAGCTCGGCTATCTCGGCGTCAGCATTCCCGCCGAGTACGGCGGCGGGGGAGGAGGCATCGCAGACCTCGTCATCGTCCTCGAGGAACTGGCGACCGCCGGCTGCCCGCTGCTGCTGCTCGTCGTGACCCCGGCGATCTGCGGCAGCATCATCTCGCGCTTCGGGACCGAGGAGCAGAAGCAGCGCTATCTGCCCGGATTCGCAGACGGCACCGTACGCATGGCCTTCGGCATCACCGAGCCGGACGCGGGTTCGAACTCGCACGCCATCACGACCACGGCCCGCCGCGACGGCGACGACTGGATCCTGAACGGTCGCAAGGTTTTCATATCGGGCGTCGACAACTGCCGGTCGACGCTGATCGTCGCCCGCACCGAGGACGCGAGAACTGGAAAGCTCAAGCCCGCCCTGTTCATCGTCCCGAGCGACGCGGCAGGGTTCGAATACCGCGAGATCCCGATGGAGCTCATCACGCCGGACCGGCAGTTCGAGCTCTACCTCGACGACGTGCGCCTGCCCGCCGACGCGCTCGTCGGTGAGGAGGACGCCGGGCTCGACCAGATGTTCGCCGGTCTCAACCCCGAACGGATCATGGTCGCCTCCTACGCCAACGGCATCGCCCGCTACGCGCTCGACAAGGCCGTCGCGTACGCCAAGGAGCGGACGGTCTTCCGGGGCCCGATCGGGGCGCACCAAGGCCTCGCGCACCCCCTCGCACAGTGCCGGATCGAGGTCGAACTCGCGCGTCTGATGACGCAGAAGGCTGCGCTTCTCAACGACGCCGGCGACGACTTCGGCGCTGGTGAGGCGGCGAATATGGCCAAGTACGCGGCGGCCGAGGCGGCGACGCACGCCGTCGACCAGGCGGTCCAGACGCTCGGTGGCAACGGCCTCACCCAGGAGTATGGTTTAGCTGCGTTGATCAACGTGGCGCGCGTCACCCGAGTCGCCCCGGTGAGTCGTGAGATGATCCTGAACTTCGTCGCGCAGCACACGCTCGGGCTGCCGAAGTCGTACTAGGGAGTGTTGTGTCCGAACAGCTCGAACCACTGGTCCGCCGAAGCCTGGAGCGCGGCGTCGTCACCCTGACGCTCGACTCCCCGGCGAACCGGAACGCCCTGTCGACCCGCCTCGTCGCCGAGCTCACCGAGGGCTTGGCGCAGGCGGACGGCGACAAGGAGGTGCGCGCCGTCGTGCTGACCCACACGGGCTCGGTCTTCTGCGCGGGCGCGGATCTGAACGAGGCGACCTCCGGCGACCCGGCGAGCGGCCCGCGGAACCTGGTTCAGCTGATGCGCACGATCGTCGAGCTCGGCAAGCCGGTCCTCGCGAAGATCGACGGCCACGTGCGCGCGGGCGGCCTCGGCCTGATCGGCGCGTGCGACATCGCGGTCTCCGGGCCCAAGTCCACCTTCGCGTTCACCGAGGTCAAGCTCGGCCTCGCTCCCGCGGTGATCTCGCTGCCGCTGCTGCCGCGCCTCGACCCGCGCGCCGCGGCCTCGTGGTACCTCACCGGCGCGGTGTTCGACTCGCGCGAGGCCGAGCGGATCGGCCTCGTCACGCGCGCCGAGGCGGACGCCGACGGGCTGGCGGCGGCCTGCGAGGAATTCCTCGACAGCCTGCGCAAGGCCTCGCCGCAGGGTCTCGCCGAGACGAAGCACTTGGTCACGGCCGATGTCCTGGCGAGTTTCGACGAGCACCGCGACGCGATGATCGAGACCTCCACCCGGCTGTTCGGCTCGCCCGAGGCGCAGGAGGGCATGCGCGCCTTCCTGGAGCGGCGTCCGCCGTCATGGGCGCGGTAGTGGGCCATGTCGCGGAGGCGGCGCCGCGTGAGCCGCAGCAGGACCGCAGCCGCGCGACCCGCCAGCGCCTTCTGGAAGCCGCCATCGAGTGCCTGGCCGAACACGGTTGGGCGGGCAGCACGGTGGCGGTCGTGGCCGAGCGCGCCGGCGTGACCCGCGGGGCGCTCCAGCACCACTTCCCGACCCGCGAGGACCTCTTCACGGCGGCGATCGAGCACGTCGCGGTCGAGCGGCTGGCGTACTTGCGCGGCAAACAGGCCACGCTGCCCGCGCGCGGTCCGGCGCGCACCGAGGCCGTGGTGGACATGTTCGTGCGGATGTACATGGACCAGCCCTTCAGGGCCGCGCTGCATCTCTGGGTCGCGGCGGCCACTGAGGAGCCGCTGCGCGAACGCGTCGTCGCGCTGGAGAACAAGGTCGGCCGTGAGGCGCACCGCGCGGCGGTCGCGTTCCTCGGCGTCGACGAGCACGCGGCCGGAGCACGCGAAGCGGTCCAGGCGACGCTGGACATGGCCCGCGGCCTCGGCCTCGCGAACCTCCTCACGGACGACTCGGCCCGCCGCGCCCGCGTCATCCGCCGCTGGGCCGTGATCCTCGACGCAGCCCTCGCCGAGGACTAGCTCCAACGCCGTTCAATTTGGCCGCACGGCCCCGGCGGGTACGGGGCTGGGTGGGGTTGCACCACTGACGAGTGGGATGCTGTCCGCCATGCGAATATCCCCGTCCGCCCGCGAGCCCGGCACTCTGGCCCGCTCGACCGCGCTGCTCGTGGCCGGGGCCACGTTCATGGAGCTGCTCGACGGGACGGCGCTGACCACGGCCGCGCCGCGGGTCGCGGCGGCCCTGGGCGAGTCCTCGGCCGCGATCGCGGTGCCGATCAGCGCCTGCCTGGTCACGGTCGCCGCGTTCATCCCGCTCGGCGGCTGGGCGGTGGACCGGTACGGCGGGCGGCGGGTCTTCGCGGTGGCGGTGGTCGTGTTCACCCTCGCCTCGGCCTTGTGCGCGGCCGCGCCGTCCCCGGCCGCACTGGTCGGTGGGCTGTAGAGGCGCTGGCATTAGCTCAGCGCAGTGCTCCACCGATCACCGACACGACCACCCGACGTAACGACTCCTCGTCGGGTGACCCGCCGTCACCTCCCGCGTAGTCCAGGTGCGACGTGCCCAGCAGCGAGAGCGCGAGCATGTCCGCGTCGGCATCCGGCGCCAGCCGCCCGAGGTCGCGTTCCGCCGCGAGATACGAGGCGATCATCCGCATCGCCTCCGCGATCACCGGGAAGCCGCGCGGCCGGCGCTCGCGGATCCGTCTCCGCAGTTCGTCCCGCGCGACCATCAGCGCCATGACGTGCACCGCGATCGAGTTGAAGACCCCTGCCAGCGCGGCGACGAGGTTGTCGGTCACCGTGGCCGTCCCCGCGAAATCCTGCAGCAGTGCGGACTGAGCCCGCATCCGCTGCGCGCGATCCAGGATCAGCTCCACGAGGAACGCGTCGAAGTCCGCGAAGTGCCGGTGCAGCACGCCCTTCGCGACGCCCGCCTCCGCGGCCAGGGACCGGCTCGTGAGCCCGTTCGGCCCGTCGCGCAGCAGGATTCGCTCCGCCGCGTCGAACAGCTGCTCGCGCGCGTCCCGGATCGCCACACCTGTCGGCAACGCGCACCGCTCCTTCTCCGCACCGTCTTCTTCGCACCACCCTGGGCGCCCACCTTACCGCTTGCCTAATGGGCGGCTGCCCACTTAGAGTGGGCGCATGCCCATTCTACCTGAATCAGCGTCCGAGCTGCACCGATACCGCGATGTGGCGGAGTCCTTCGGCATCGACGCGGAACGCTATGACCGCGCCCGGCCGACGTACCCCGCGGACCTCGTGCAACGGATCGTCGCCGCCAGCCCCGGCCGCGACGTGCTCGACGTCGGCATCGGAACCGGCATCTCCGGGCGGCTCTTCCAGGCCGCCGGATGCACCGTGCTGGGCGTCGAAGTGGACGAGCGGATGGCCGAGTTCGTACGACGTGCCGGCATCGAGGTCGAGGTATCGAAGTTCGAGGACTGGGATCCGGCCGGACGGACCTTCGACGCGGTCATCGCCGCGCAGGCGTGGCACTGGGTCGATCCCATCGCGGGCGCGGCGAAGGCGGCGCGGGTGCTGCGGCCCGGGGGAGTGTTCGCCGCGTTCTGGAACGTGCATCTGCCCGAGCCCGACGCGGCCGAGGCGTTCGGCGAGATCACTCACCGCCTCGCCCCCGAGTTGCCGCAGTTCTACCGCAGGGGCATGGGACACGACCGCACGTTCTCGGCGTACCGCGATAAGACGGAGCAGGGCCTTCGTGCGGCCGGGCATGCTTTCGGCGAGCCCGAGACGTGGCTGTTCGACTGGGACACGACCTATACGCGCGACGGGTGGCTCGACGTCGTCCCGACACACGGCGGGTTCGCGCAGCTGCCGCCGGAGCGCACCGCCGAACTCCTCGCCGCGCTCGGTGCCGCGATCGACGAGCTGGGCGGGAGCATCGAGGTGCATTTCACGACGGTGGCGGTGACAGCGAAAATGACGGCGACACGGTTCCCCTCGTCCCCTGTCCGAGGGGAACCGGAAGATCCGTCAGCTGAGTAAGCTACCGGCGCGCACCGACAGAGCCGGGGAGCACACGCCGGAGGGCCGACGGAAGAACTACGCCAGTTCGGGCGCGACGTGCCGGTTGAACAGCTCGATGCCGGACTTGTCGTACGCGGCCTCGGCGAAGTTGAGGATCGCGTACGACATGCCGAGCTTCTGGATCTCGGTCAGCCTCTCCGCGATCTGCTCGGGCGTGCCGACGAGCGGGCCGTCCGCGATCCCCTGGGACGAGCGCTCCACCGCGCCCGCCGAGACCAGCGGCTCGAGGTGCGAGCGGTACCAGGCGAGCCGGTCCTGCACGTCCTTCTCGGTCTCGCCGATGACGACGTTGTAGTTCGCCGAGCGCACGATCGCGTCGTAGTCCGTGCCGACCTCGCGGCAGTGCTCGGCGAGCAGCTCCGACTTGCGCGTGAAGACCTCGGGCGTGCCGTCGAAGTTGGTGTACGCCGCGTACTTGGCCGCGATGCGCAGCGTCTTCTTCTCGCCGCCGCCCGCGATCCACAGCGGAATGCCGCCCTCCTGCAGCGGCAGCGGACGGCAGATCGCGCCGTCCACCTGGTACTGCTTGCCGTCCAGCGTCGCCACGCCCTCGGTCCACAGCTGGCGCATGATCTGCACGCCCTCGTCGAGCTGCGTCAGCCGCTCGCCGGCCGTCGGGAAGCCGTAGCCGTACGCGCGCCATTCGTGCTCGTACCAGCCCGCGCCGATACCCATCTCGACGCGGCCGCCCGAGATGATGTCGACGGTCGCCGCGACCTTCGCCAGATAGGCCGGGTTGCGGTAGCCCATACACGTGCACATCTGGCCGAGCCGGACCCGCGAGGTGGTCGCGGCCAGGGCGGCCATCAGCGTCCACGCCTCGTGCGTGGCGTCCTCGGTCGGCTCCGGGACGGTATGGAAGTGGTCGAAGACCCAGATCGACTCGTAGGGACCGGCCTCGGCGAGGCGGGCCACGTCGAGCATCGTGGTCCAGTGGTCAGCGGGGGCGATGCCGGCGAGGTCGAGCCGCCAGCCCTGGGGAATGAACAGTCCGAAGCGCATGAGCCACAGCTTAGTTCCATGGTCAACCATCTTTGATCAGCGAGAGGTCTCGACCAATCGCCCGTTCAGGATCTTCTGGGGCTCGGTCCCTGCTGGCAGCGCGTGCACCAGTAGGTGGCGCGTTCCTCGCCTGCGGCGCCCTGATCTGCGGAGCGCACCGGCGTTGCGCCCGTTCAGGATCTTCTGGGGCTCGGTCCCTGCTGGCAGAGCGGGCACCAGTAGGTGGCGCGTTCCTCGCCTGCCGCGCCTTGATCTGCGGAGCGCACCGGCGTTCCGCCCGTTCAGGATCTTCTGGGGCTCGGTCCCTGCTGGCAGCGCGGGCACCAGTAGGTGACGCGTTCCTCGCCTGCCGCGCCCTGATCCGCGGAGCGCACCGGCGTTCCGCATCTCAGGCACTGGCCACGCCTGCGGCCGTACACCCACAGGGTTCGCCCGGTCCGCGTCTCGCCGGTGGTGATCCGCATGGGCCGGTCCCGGTTGGCCATCAGGAGCCGGTGCGCCCGGTCGACCAGCCGCGCCAGGTCGGTCACCTCGGCGACCGGCGTCCACGGCGTGACCCCGCTCAGGAAGCAGAGTTCTGATTTGTAGACGTTGCCTATCCCGGCCAGATCGCGCTGGTCCAGCAGTGCCTCGCCGATCGGCCGCGCCGGATCCGCCGACAGCCGGCGCACCGCCTCCGCCGCCGCGGCCGTGTCCCAATCGGGATCGAGCAGGTCGGGCCCGAGGTGCCCCACGGCCCGCTGCTCGTCAGCCGTTCGGAGCAGTTCTAAGACCGGCAGCCGGTATCCGACCGCCGTTCGGGCGGCGGTGCCGAGGATGGCACGGATCTGATGTGCGGGGCCGCCGCGCCACGACTCGCCGGACTCGAAGATCCGCCACGAGCCCTCCATCCGCAGGTGCGAGTGCAGCGTCCAGCCGTTGCCGAACCGCATCAGCAGATGTTTTCCACGCGGCCGCACCGACTCGACGACACCGCCGGAGAGATCGACCGTGGCCAGCTTGGGCACACGCAGATCACACCGCGTCAGCTCTCGGCCGGCCAGCGCGTCGTCCAGCCGCGCGGCCGTCTGCCAGACCGTGTCTCCTTCGGGCACGTCCCCATCATCGCATCGGCGCAACGTGCACTTGGCCCAGCAATGCCGCGGCGGCGGGACTGGGCGGATCGGCCGTGACGCTGACCGTCTCCCACGCCGGGACCTCTCCGTCGAGGGGGATGAAGCGCACCTGGTCGGTCTTGACGGAGAACGAGCTCGGCACCAGCGCCACACCGAGCCCGCAGGCCACGAGATCGAGCAGCGAGTGCACGTCCGTCACCTCCAGCGCGACACGCCGCTCGACCCCGGCCGCCGCCAGTACCCGGTCGGCGAGGTCGCGCGAGCCCCAGGTCAGCGGGAAGTCGACGAACTGCTCGTCGAGCAGATCCGCCAACTTGGCCCGGTCCTTCGCCGCGGCGGGATGTTCGGGTGCGCAGGCCAGGACCAGATTCTCGCTGTCGAGCGGGCTGACGACCACGTTCTCCGGCTCACGCGTCGGCCGCGAGACGAACGCGATGTCCAGGCGTCCGGTGCGCACGAACTCGACCAGTTCGTCCGAGCCGCCCTGTCGCAGCCGGATCTCGACGGCGGGATGCTCGCTGAGGAAACCCGCGAGCAAGGTCGGCAGATGGACCGCGTGCAGACACTGCAGCGAGCCGATCGACAGCGAACCGCGGAGCAGTCCTTGGACCGCGGCCACGGCCTCCTTCGCCGCATTGCTCGCGGACAGCGCCCGCAGAGCCTCGACGAGCAGCGCCTGCCCGGCGGCCGTGAGCTGCACCTGCCGTGTGCTGCGCAGGAACAGCGTGGCCCCCAATTCCTTCTCCAGCGAACGAATCGACGCCGACAGGCCCGACTGGGCGATGTGCAGGCGTTGCGCCGCACGAGTGAAGTGGCACTCCTGCGCCACGGCGACGAAGTGCTCGAGCTGCCTGAGCTCCATGGTCCACCCACCTATCAGCGCGAGCGCTTAGTGAGATCAGTATTTTCTGTTGGACAGACTAATCCCGGAGGGCGAGGCTGGAGAAGCGAGAACGAACTACCTTGGAGGAGCTCCGTCATGCAGACTCGTTGGATCGGGGACCGGGCGGTCAGCGCGATCGGACTCGGCGGCATGCCGATGTCGATCGAGGGGCGGCCGGACGAGCGGCGTTCCGTCGCCGCGATCCACGCCGCCCTCGACGCCGGCGTCACGCTGATCGACACCGCGGACGCCTACCACCGCGACGCCAACGAGGTCGGGCACAACGAGTCCCTGATCGCGGGCGCCCTCGCGAGCTACGGCGGCGACACGTCCGGCGTGCTCGTCGCCACCAAGGGCGGCCACCTGCGCCCCGGCGACGGTTCGTGGACCCAGAACGGCGACCCGGCGTACCTCAAGCAGGCCTGTGAGGCCTCGCTCAAGCGGCTCGGCGTCGAGGCCATCGGGCTCTACCAGTTCCACCGGCCGGACCCGCGCGTCCCGTTCGCCGATTCGGTCGGCGCGCTGCGCGAACTGCTGGACGAGGGCAAGATCGTGCGCGCGGGCCTGTCCAACGTCGACCCCGAGCAGATCAGGCAGGCGCGCGAGATCCTCGGCGACGACCTGGTCAGCGTGCAGAACCAGTTCTCGCCGGCGTTCCGCTCCAGCGAGCCGGAGCTCTACCTGTGCAACGAGCTCGGCCTCGCCTTCCTGCCGTGGAGCCCGTTCGGCGGCATCACCCGCGCCGCCGGCCTCGGGGACCGCTTCGCCGTCTTCGCGGAGGTCGCCACCGCGCACGGCGTGAGCCCTCAGCAGGTCTGCCTCGCCTGGCTGCTGGCCAAGTCGCCGGTCGTCATCCCGATTCCCGGATCCTCGCGTCCCGAGACGATCCGCGACTCCGTCGCCGCCGACTCGCTCGAGCTCAGCGCCGCGGAACTCCTCCGGCTGGACGCCGCATAGACTCGATTTCCCTGGCCGACAGCGCTGTCGCCGACCTTCGCCTCGAACTCACAGTCAGAAAGTTGGCCAGCGCAATGCTCACCGGCGCCTCCCGCCGTGCCCTGCTCGCTCTCGCCGTCGGCGGATTCGCCATCGGCACCGGCGAATTCGTGATGATGGGCCTCCTGCCGCAGGTGGCCTCGGACCTGTCCGTCTCGATCCCGCAGGCCGGGCAGCTGATCTCGGTCTACGCGCTGGGTGTGGTCGTCGGCGCGCCGCTGCTGACGGCCGCCTCAGTCCGCTTCCAACGCAAGACAGTGCTCCTCGTACTGATGAGCTGGTTCGCCGCGGGCAACCTGCTTTCGGCCGCCGCGCCCACGTACAGCCTTGTGATGCTCGGCCGCTTCGTCTCCGGCCTGCCGCACGGCGCCTTCTTCGGCGCGGGCGCGGTCGTCGCCGGATCGCTCGTCGAGCGCAACCGCGCGAACAGCGCCATGGCCGTGATGTTCGCGGGCCTGACCGTGGCGAACATCGTCGGCGTCCCGCTGACCACGATCCTCGGTCAGCACACCGGTTGGCGCGCGGTCTACGCGATCGTCGGCGTGATCGGGCTGCTGGCCGTGATCGCGATCGCGATCGCGGTGCCCGCCAAGGCCGCGCAGGAACAAGCCGAGCAGAACGTCTCGATCGTGCACGAGCTTCGCGCGTTCGCCAAGCCGGAGGTCTGGCTCGTGCTCGGCGTCGCGATGCTGGGCGGCGGCGGACTGTTCGCCACCTTCAGCTATATCACGCCGATGATGACGAACGTGACGCACTACGCCGACTCCAGCATCACCTGGCTGCTGGTTCTCTTCGGACTCGGCATGACGGTCGGCAACCTCGCCGGTGCCCGAATGGCCGACCGCTTCCCGACACACACGCTGCTGATCTCGCTCGGCGCGGAGATAGCCGTCGCCGTCGCGTTCCTCGCGGCCGACCACAACCGCGTCACCGCCGCGATCGCCATCTTCCTCTTCCCGCTCACCGCGCTCGCCGGTCTGCCCACGCTGCAGGGCCGCATCATCGCGCTCGCCGGAGGCGCCCCCAATCTCGCCGCCGCCTCGATCCAGGCCGCGTTCAACATCGCCAACTCGCTCGGCGCGTACCTCGCCGGCCTGGCGATCTCCGCAGGCCACGGATACGGCTCGGCCAACGCCGTCGCCGCGGTCCTGGTCGTGATCGGTCTGGGCCTGGCGATAGCCGCCACGCTCGTCGAGCGCCGTCGCAACGGCAACGCCGCGGCTTTGTCGGAGCCCCGTGATAGAAGTCAATACGCTGAAGTGAATTGACGGGCAACGGGTGGTGAGTGGATGGCGCGCAAGACGGAAGCGGGTTCCGGTGTGAGAGTCGTGCCCGCGAACGACGCTTCGTGGGAGGACCTGCAGGCGGTGTTCGGCGAGCGCGGGGACGCGCACGGCTGCCAGTGCCAGCGCTACAAGATGGGCAACGCGCACTGGGCGCCCGCGCCGTTCGAGGCGCGGGCGCAGGCGTTACGCCGGGAGACCGAATGCGGCCACGCCGACGCCGAGTCCACGACGGGCCTGATCGCCTACCTCGACGAAGAGCCGGCGGGCTGGGTGAACGTCGAGCCGCGCGTCGCGTTCCCCGGGCTGCGCAAGACCCGCATCCCGTGGTCCGAACGCGTCGAGGACGAGGACGACCCGGGCGTGTGGTCGGTGACCTGCTTCGCCGTGCGCGCGGGTTTTCGAAGGCGCGGGGTCACGTACCCGCTCGCCGCGGCCGCCGTGGATTTCGCCCGCGAACGCGGGGCCCGGGCGCTGGAGGGGTATCCGATGGTGCCCGAGCCGGGGCAGGAGATCAGCTGGGGCGAGCTGTTCGTGGGCAAGCGGAGCGTGTTCGCCGCGGCGGGCTTCCGGGAGGTGAGCAGGCCGACGAAACGACGGGTCGTCATGCGGATCGATTTCGAGGGCTGAGAACTGTGACGACAATCTATGACGACGCGAAGCCGATGGTGGAGGGCGAGTAGTGGTTGCCGTTCACCCGAGCGTGCGGAGGCGTGGCTCCAGGGCCGAGCAGTTGCATGGCCTTGGCCAACGGGACCGGCCGCGAGTACAGGTACCCCTGTCCGTAGTGGCACGAGGTGTCCATCAGCATCCGCTCCTGGCCACTGGTCTCGATGCCCTCGGCCACGACGCGCATGCCCACCGCGGCCGCGATGCCGACGATGCCACGCACGACTTCGGCGCGGGCCGTGGAGGTCTCGATGGTGTCGATGAAGGACTTGTCCACCTTCAGAATGTCGAACGGCATGTCCGGCAGGTAGCTCAGTGCCGAGTGCCCCGTGCCGAAGTCGTCGATGGCCAGCGTCACGCCCATCGACTTCAGGTCCCGGAGCGCGTCCAACGTCCGGCCGGTGCCGTCGATCACCGAGCTTTCGGTGATCTCCAGGCACAGGGCATCGGCCGGGACGCCGTTCGACTCGAGCGCGGAGGCGACGTCAGCGGTGAAGTCCGGCTCCGCCAGCTGCAACGCCGAGACGTTCACCGCCACGCGCAGCGGGCACTTCCGCGACACGATTTGCCTGAGCTGTGCCAGATCCGCCACCGCCTGACGCAACGCCCAGCGGCCCAGCGGCACGATCAGACCCGTCTCCTCGGCCAACGGAACGAAGGAGTCCGGCGGGATCGCCCCCTGCAGCGGGTGTTGCCACCTGGACAGCGCCTCGAAGGCGACCACGATGCCCGTGCGCAGGTCGACGACCGGCTGGTAGTGCAGGTTCAGCGCGTTCGCGGCGAGTGCGGACGAGAGGTCCTTGCGCAGCGCGAATCGGCTGACCGCCCGCTCCGACATCGAGAGCTGATACGCGCGCCACGGCCTGCGCCGGTCGGCCTTCGCCTCGGCCATCGCCAACCCGGCCCGGCTGATCGCGTCGTGCGGGTTCGCGATCGCGACCAGCGGCACCGCGCCGACGATCACCTCCGGCGTGACGAGCTCGGTGTCCACCTCGACCGCCCGGGACAGCTCCATCTGCAGCCGCCGGGCCAGCGACTCCGCGTCATGGCAGCCGACGTCCGCGGGCACCGCGAGCGCCCCGAAGACCGCGCCGGTGATCCGCGCCGGGGAGCCGGTCAGCGTCTCGAGCCGCCGGGCAAGCGCGACCGTGACCTTGTTGAGTATGTCCAGGCCTCGCAGGTTATTGATGTCCCAGAGATTGTTGATCTGCAGCAGCGCGACGACCGGGGCCTCGCCGGGCGCCGACGGCCGGGGATCCGCGAGCGCCGCCTCGATCTGCGCGACGAAGCGGTGGCTGTTGCCGATGTCGGTCACCGCGTCGTGGAACGCCAGGTACTCCAGCTTGCGCTGCATCCGCTTCTGCTCGGTCACGTCCCGGACCGTCAGCACCATGCCGCGCACCGTCGGATCCTCGCGCAGGTCCGCGAAGCGCACCTCCAGCTCCAGCAGTCCGTCGGCCCGCACGACGGTCCAGTACTCGGGCACCTGATCGTCGGTCTCGCCGTACGGCAGGTTCAGCCGGTGCCGCACGGCCTGCGCGTTCTCCGCGCCGAACACGTCCTCGGCCGTGGCGCGCGAATGATCCACGTCGCCGAACAGGTCGCGCGCCGAGGGGCTGGCGAAACGGACCGCTCCGCTACCCGAAACAATCATGATCACGTCGGCGGCGTTGCGCACCAGCGTCCGGAACTGCGCCTCGCCGGCCCGCCGGGACCGCTCGGCGGTCAGCCGCACCCGGTCGAGGGCGTGGTTCGCCTGCCCGGCGAGCATCTCCAGCGCCACCCGCCCGGCCACCAGCAGGGACAGCTCACCGGCCACCCCGATCGCGAGCTGAGCCTTCTCAGCGTTCTGACCCGGCGGGACGACGGTGATGTGCGGTCGGCTGCCGAGAACGCGGTGTATCCGGGCGACCGGGCGCGCGTCGTCGGTCGCCTGCTCGGCCGCCTGCCGGTCCGTGTCGAGCGTGGCCGCCGCGTTGGGTCCCTCGGGGCCGTTCGCGCACACCACGATGCCGCCGTGCCGCCGCGTGCTCGGGCACGACTCGACGGCCGCCATCGTGGACGCCAGCACGCGTGTGGTGTCCGGGGCCCCGGACAGCGCGACGGCGATCGAGCGGATCGCCTCGTCCGCCTTCGAGCGGCGCCGGACATCGCGCAGCAGCAGACAGACCGTGGCGAGGAGCAGCAGCAGTACGAGATTCGCGAAGCCCGGCCTGGCGATCTCCAGCGGCGGCCCGAGTAGCGCGATGACCAGCAGGGTGGCGGACGCGAGCGTCGGCCGGGGCAGCGGCGCCGAACCGTACGGGGTCGCGGACCACCCCGGCGGCGCCGTGTCCGGGGACGGCGGCTCCTTGGCCACCGAAGCCGGCATGATCGCGAAGCTGCCGAGCACGGCCAGCCCGCTCAGCCACAGCAGGCGCATGGCCGTGAGAAAGCCGCTCGGCAGGCCGTGCGGACTGTTGTGCGCGAGCAGGAAACCGATGACCGCCAGCAGCAGCATCTGCGCGCTGGCAGCGAGCAGCCAGATCCGCAGCGGCGGCGCGGGCCGTTCGCGGCGCAGCTCCCGGCGCAGCGCGACCAGTGCTACCACGTCGCAAACCGCGTACGCCGCCACCATCGTCAGCCACGAGTCCGCGTGCGCGGAGTCGCGGGTGAGCAGCAGAACCAGTTGCGTCCAGATCAACGAGGTGAGCGTCACGAGCAGAACCAGCAGGTCCACGTCGCCGAGCCAGGTCGAGCGGCGGATCCGTCCGGTGATCGTGAGCATCACGGCGGTCGCGGTGACCAGATATCCGACCATGACCTTCCCCGTCGCCAGCGGACCGCCGAAGGCGAGCGCATGGCCGTGATTGATGATCGCGATGACGATCCAGACGGCGGTGATCATCAAAAGGCCGGTCGCGGTGAACCAGGCCCAGCGGCGCGCGGAGCGGTTCACCGCCACGCACACCGTGGTCAGCGCGATGGCCGCCGCGGCCGGCCACGTCACGAGGCGGGCAGCGGGCGAAAACGCCCCCACGACCAGGAGCGCTGTGAGGCAGATCCCATACCGGATGATCCGGTGCAGAGTTCGGTCCTCGATGTGGGACAAGGCGGATCAGCCTCCCAAGCACAGCGAGTTTCGGATATTCACCACATATCCGGAGGTCAGGCTCGAGTGACTATACCAGCACATATTGTAGTGTCCAGAATTAATGAGAAATCAGTGAGGTCACGATTCGACCGAGTCCCGGCGTGCACTAACGTTCAGCCCCATGGGCCTGATGATTCTGCCGGGACTACTGCTGCTCTCGGCGGCCGCGATCGCGGTGACGACGGCTTTTTCGCTCTGGTGGCTGCTCGCGGCCGTGCCGCTGACACTTCTTTCGTTACTCGGAGTGCGCGACTATTTACAGCGCGAACACGCCATCCTGCGCAGCTATCCGGTGCTCGGGCACTTGCGCTTCCTGCTCGAGCGGATACGCCCCGAACTGCAGCAGTATTTCATTGAGCGGAACTACGACGGACGGCCCTACGACCGGGATACCCGATCGGTGATCTACCAGCGCGCCAAGGGCACTCACGGCGAGCAGGCCTTCGGCACCGAGCGGGACGTCGAGCAGTCCGGCTACGAGTTCGTCGTGCACTCGGCCGCTCCGCGCGAGCCCGAGCCGGCGCAGCCGCGCGTACGCGTCGGCGGCCCGGATCGCACGAAGCCTTATGACATGTGACATGGCTCTGCTGAATGCCTCCGCGATGAGTTTCGGCGCGCTCAGTGCGCATGCCATTAGAGCCTTTAGTCGTGGCGCCGCACTCGGCGGATTCGCACATGACAGCGGTGAGGGCGGCATATCCGCGCACCACCGCGAGGGCGGCGACCTGATCCGGGAGATCGGCGGCGGCTACTTCGGCGCGCGTACCGCGGATGGCCATTTCGACCCGGACAATTTTCGGGACAAAGCCGCGGACCCGCAGGTCAAGTGGGTATTCCTAAAGCTCAGCTAGGATGCGAAACCGGGCATAGGCGGCGTACTGCCCGGCGCGAAGGTGACCCCTGAGATCGCCGGGATCCGCCGTATTCCGCTCGGCGTCAAATGCGTCAGCCCGTCCGGACACAAGGTTCTTCAGCACGCCGCGTGAACTCGTGCTCTTCATCGCCCGGATGCGCGAACTCGCCGACGGTAAACCGACCGGCTTCAAGCTCTGCGTCGGATCGCGAGGCGAAATCCTCGGCATCTGCAAGGCGATGGTCGACGAGGGCGTGACTCCGGACTTCATCGTCGTGGACGGGTCGGAGGGCGGCACCGGCGCGGCGCCGCTCGAATTCGCGGACTACGTCGGCATGCCGCTGACCGACGGCCTGATCACGCTGCACAACGCGCTCGTCGGCACCGGCCTGCGCGACCGCGTCAAGATCGGCGCCAGCGGCAAGGTCGCCACCGGCATGGACATCGTCAAGGGGATCGCCCAGGGCGCCGACTACACCAACGCGGCCCGCGCGATGATGATGGCCATCGGCTGCATCCAGGCCCAGAAATGCCAGACCGACCACTGCCCGGCCGGCCGTCGCCACGCAGGATCCGCGCCGTTGCCGGGCCCTGGACGTGACCGACAAGAGCGAGCGGGTGCGCCGCTACCAGCAGGCCGCGGTCGCGGAGGCGCAGCAGATCATCGCATCGATGGGACTCGAGGGACCGCACCAGCTCTCGCCCGGGATGCTGATGCGCCGGATCGACCACCACGCGGTCAGCACCTTCGCAGAGATCTTCGAATGGCTCGAGCCCGGCCAGCTGCTCGCCGAACCTTCGCACAGCTGGGCCGCGGACTGCGAGGCCGCGCATCCGGACCGCTTCGGCCTGGTCCCGATCCTCACGGCCTCCGTCCGCTGAATATCACGGAGCCTGTCAGGGAGCTGCCTGGAATGAGACAGCTCCCTGAGCCGGTCAGGGACTGAGCCGCGTGATGTCGCGCGGGAAAAGCGTCGCGAGCCGCACGTTCTCCACGCCGATCAGCCTCGCCACCCAGCGCTCCAATCCCAGCGCGAACCCGCCGTGCGGCGGCATCCCGTGCTGGAACGCCTGCAGGTAGCCCTCGTACGCCTCGACGCCCTCACCACGTGCCGCGAGCGCCGCGACGTAGTCCTCGTACCTGTGCAGCCGCTGCCCGCCGGTCACGATCTCCAGTCCGCGAAACAGCAGGTCGAAGCTGTTCGAGTACTCCGGCCGGTCCGGCTCCGGATGCGTATAGAACGGCCTTTTGCGCAGCGGATACCCGGTGACGAACAGAAATTCGCTCCCGTGCTCGCGCATCGCCCACTCGCACAGCCACCGCTCGTGCGCCGGAGCCAGGTCGGGCTCGCCGCGCGGGTCCTCGGCGGTGTGCGCGGCCAGCAGCTTCTGCGCGTCCGCGAAATGAATCTCCGGGATCCGCGACGGAATCGCAGGCAGTCGCGCCTCCAACAGCTCGCACTCCGCGCCGGCCCGCTCGCGCACCGCGCCGATCATCCCGGCCACGGCCGCGCTCAGCACGCCCATCACGTCGTGGTGGTCCCTGATGAAGCCCAGTTCGGCGTCCAGCGACGTGTACTGCGCAAGGTGACGCGCCGTGTCGCTCGGCTCGGCGCGGAAGACCGGGCCCGTCTCGTATACGCGCTCGAACACCCCGACCATCATCTGCTTGAAGAACTGCGGGGACTGCGCGAGGTACGCGCGGGTGCCGAAATAGTCGATCCCGAAGACGTTCGCCCCGGTCTCGGTCGCCGAACCCACGATCTTCGGCGTGTGGATCTCGGTGAAACCGAGCCCGTCCAGCGCAGCGCGATACCCGGCCACGGACGCGGCCGCGATCACGTGCGGAGCGCGCAGCCGCGGGTGCCGCAGGGCGACGGGGGCGTGGTCCAGGATCGTCGGCAGCGTCGCGGGAACGGTCGGCCGATACAGGTCGAAGGGCGTGGGCGCGGCGCGGCTGGAGAGCACGGTCACGCTCGGCTCGGTCAGTTCGAGGCCGCCGGGTGCCTGCTCGTTCGCGGTCGCCACGCCGCTGACCCGCAGCACGGTCTCCTCGCCGACGCCCTCGACGGCGGCGAGTTGCTCGGGCGTGGTCAGCACGGCCTGGACCAGGCCGGTGCGGTCGCGCAGGACGAGGAAGGTGACGGATTTCAGGGTGCGCCGCCGATGCAGCCAGCCCTCGACGGTCACCGGCTCGCCCGCGTGTTCGGGCAGTCGGGCCGCGAGCACGCGGGTGGCGGAAGTGGTGGAGATCAACATCACAGGCCTTCACATGTGTGGTGATCCCTTGGGAGTGCGGGCGAGAAGGGGACTCGCGGTGCCACCGCACTTTCGCCGCCGCTGCCGGGTGGTGGGCGGCGGCCTCGAAACGGCCCGATGACGGGGGCCGGCCGGCGGGGCATCGGTCGCCGTGCGGCTCCGTTCCTCCCCGCACTCGGGAGGGTCTTCGCCGGCCGGGGCAGGTCCACCCTCTCAGCCTCGGGGCGGCTCTCTCCGCATGCCTGGTCGGTCGGCTACTCGTCTCCGTCAGCGCGTTGCGAAGACGCTACTGCATGCTCACCCACCGGTACAAACACATTCTTTCGCGCGGTGGACTCGACCCTGTTCGTGGCCCCGTCGTTCCAAGGGCGTAGAGTCACCGATCATGTCGATACCCGTGCCCGTACTGCTCGTGTGCGGCGTGTCCGGCAGCGGCAAGACGACGATCGGCACGCTGCTCGCGAAGCGCCTCGGCTGGGCGTACGCCGAGGCCGACGCGTTCCATCCCGCCGCGAACGTCGCCAAAATGGCCTCGGGCCGGCCGCTGACCGATGCCGACCGGGCTCCGTGGCTGGCCGCCATCGGCGCGTTCATAGACGAGACGACGGCCGCCGGAAGGTCCGCCGTCGTCAGCTGCTCGGCACTCAAGCGCACGTACCGCGACGAGTTGCGATCGGGGCGGTCGTCGGCACGGGCGAACCTGCGCTTCGTGTTCCTGGATGTGCCGTACGACGTGGTCAGCGAGCGCCTGCGGGCTCGCGAGGGGCATTTCTTCCCGGCGGATCTGCTGGCGAGTCAGTACCGTGATCTCGAGGCGCCCGCACCCGAGGAGCACGTGCTGGACGTGCCGATCTCCGCGGACATGACACCGGACGCGACCGTGGCCCGGATCCTCGCGTCGCTCGCCGCCTGAACCCCCACCCTTGACACCCCGTGGCGTGGATCCTAGAGTCCCCCGCACGCGTAAGGAAACCTTCCTTATGCGTTGCTGCATAGGGAGATCCGTGAACCCACTCCGCACCGCCGGCACGGTGCTGGCCGCGGCCGTCCTCGCTGCCGCCGGACCCGCCGTCGCCTCCGCCGCCTCCTCGGCTCATCAGGGCACGGACTGGCAGGCGCGCCCGCTGCCCGCACACATCTTCGCCCCGTACTTCGAGGGCTACACCACCGACGACCCGGCCGTGCTCGCGGCCGAGTCCGGCGACAAATACCTCACGCTCGCGTTCATCCAGACCCCGGCCCCAGGGTCCTGCGACATCGACTGGAACGGCAACGCGTCTACCCCGATCGCGTACTCCACATACGGCAAGTCGATCGACGAGATCCGCGCCCACGGCGGCGACGTCATCCCGTCCTTCGGCGGCGCCGCCGCCGACTACAACGGCATGGAGATCGCCGACAGCTGCACCGACGTCGCGAAGATCGCCGCCGACTACGAGCAGGTCATCACCACCTACGGCGTCACCCGGCTCGACTTCGACGTCGAGGGCAACTCGCAGTCGAACAAGGCGGGTATCGACCGGCGCAACCAGGCGATCGCGCTCGTCGAGAAGTGGGCCGCATGCCAGCACCGCACCGTGCAGTTCGTGTACACGATCGGCACGAACGTGAGTGGGCTCGACGTCCCGGACGGCGAATACGTGCTGCAGAGCGCCGTCGCCAACCACGCCCGCATCGACATCGTCAACATCATGACGTTCGACTACTATGACGGCCAGCCGCACGAGATGGCCCAGGACACCGTCACCGCGGCCACCGCCGTCGTCGACCAGCTCAAGACGATCTACCCGCACAAGTCCACCGAGCAGTTGTGGCACATGCTCGGCATCACCGAGATGGCCGGCATCGACGACTACGGCCCGCCCGAGGTCTTCACCACGGCCGACGCCGCGTACGTGAAGAGCTGGGCGACCAGGACCGGCATCGCCGAGCTCTCATTCTGGGCCCTGGAGCGGGACAACGGCGGCTGCGTCGGCACCGCCGGTGCCGACAACTGCTCCGGCGTGGCGCAGTCCACCTGGGAGTTCAGCCACGAGTTCGAATCCTTCAACCGCTGGTAGAGCACTGATCCGAGGATCTCTCGGCCTCGGCCAGGCCGCCCGCGCGGCGCGTCACGCGGGCGACCAGGCCGAGGCCGCTCACCAGCCGCCAGCCGCCGAGCACGATCAGGCCGCTGAGAAGCATCGCTGCGATCACGTCGTGCGGATAGTGCTGCCCGAGATAGACCCGCGAGAAGCCCTCCACCAGCGCCAGGGCCGTGCCGATCGCGCCGAGTCGGCGGTCGATCAGCCACAGTCCGGCCGCGAACGCCGCCGCCACGATCGTGTGGTCCGACGGAAACGAGTAGTCCGTCGGCCCGGGACACGCCTGGACGGTCGTCACATGCTGGAGCGCGAGGCAGGGCCGCGCCTCGCGGAAGACCTGCTTGAGCAGCAGCCCGCAGGCCACGCTGAGCCCGCTACCGATCAGGGTCCATACGGCGGCCGCAAGCCGTACCCGGTCGTCGCGCCGCCACGCCCAGAAGCCCGCGCCGACGACGGTGCCCGCCAGGATCACGATCAGAGCCACCGTCAGGAAGCTCATCGTCCCGTCCAGCCACCGCGTGTGCTGGGCGAAATCAGTGACGTCGCGATACCAGCCGTCGTCGATTGAAGTCACATTGTTCGAAGTCACGTTGCTCAAGGTCGTGCCCTGTCCAAGGTCGCGCTGTTCAAGGTCGCATTGTTCAAGATCGTGCTCATGGCGCCCTCCGCTCTCAGCCCTCGCTGCGCTTACCCTCTCCATCACGGCGCGAGCGGAATATTTCGAGCGCGAGCGGGATCAGCGAGACGACGACGATCACCGCGATGATCGGCAGCAGGTACTTGTCGATGCTCGGGATGCTGGAGCCGAGCGCGTACCCGGCGAGGGTGACGCCGATCGACCAGACCAGGCCGCCGGCCGCCTGCCAGATCGCGAATGTGCGGGTGGGCACCTCGAGGATCCCGGCGAGCGGGTTGAGCACCGTGCGCACGACCGGGATGAAGCGCGCGAGCACGATCGCCTTGCCGTGCCCGTACTGGTCCAGGATCTCCTCCGCCCGGTCCACGCCGCGCTGCAGGTGCTTGTTGCTGCTGCGCGCGAGCAGCGTCCGCCCGCCGCGCTTCCCAAGCCAGTAGCCCGCCTGCGCCCCGAGCAGCGCCCCCGCCGCCGCGGCCGGCAGCACCGCCCCGAGATTGAGGTGCACGCTTCCGCTGGCCGACGTCGTGCACAGCAGCCCGGCCGTGAACAGCAGCGAATCGCCCGGCAGGAAGAACCCGATCAGCAGGCCCGTCTCCGCGAACAGGACAAGAAAGACGCCGAAGGCGCCCAGGCTGGACAGATAACCGTTCGCGCTGAGCGGATTGAACGCCAGGTCGTGCATGGGCGGAAGCCTCCGGACGAGTCGAAATCAAATCTACACTGCTGTAGAACTTCTACAGCAGTGTAGAGGATCAGGACCGTGCCGGGGGACGATAGCGGCGCGGCGCGCTTGTGCGGATTCTGTGAAGGGGTGAAGTGGGAGGCCGGGGCCGGTGTGGGGGAGGGGGCGAGAGGGCTGGACGAGACCCGCCGAGGGTTCGCGCCGACCGGCGCTGTGGCTCCGCCCCGCACTCCTGACCGTGCACTCCTGAGCGCGCACTTCTGACCGTGCGCTTCTGACCGTGCACTCCTGAGCGCTCACCGCTAACCGTTAGCTCCTGCCCGTGCTTCGCTCCGCTGTGGCGTGCCGACCGACCGGCGGCTCCGCTCCGCACTCCTGAGCGCGCACTTCTGACCATGCACTCCTGAGCGCTCACCGCTAACCCCTAACCCCTAACCCCTCAGCCCATGCTTCGCTCCGCCGTGGGGTGCCGACCGACCCGCGGCTCCGCTCCGCACTCCTGCCGCTCACCGCTAACCCCTAGCCCCTCAGCCCATGCTTCGCTCCGCGGTGGCGTGCGCGAGCGAGAGCAGATCCTGCAGGTGGTCCGCCGCCACCAGCGCGCAGATCGCCACCGCACCGAGGAAGAGCAGGGTCGCCGTCAGCGTCGGCAGCCCGCGCCGCGGCGTAGGCGCGGACGTCAGCAGCGCCGCCACCCGCCGCGGCACCGGCCCGGCCCCCGCCAACTGATCATCGCGCCCGGCCCCCCACCCGAACCGCCGTCGTCCCGCCGCGCCGACCGTCTGTTCGTCGTGTCCGCCACGCCGTGCGAATCGCCGTCGTCCCGCCGCGGCGACCGTCTGTTCGCCGTACTCCGCCTGCTGTCCGAGTCGCTGCTGTGCGGTTCCGGTGCCCGGCTGGTCGTCGTGTCCGCCGCGCCACTCGAATCGGCGTCGTCCCGGCGCGCCGACCGTCTGTTCGTCGTGCTCCGCCTGCTGTCCGAATCGCCGCTGTGCGGTTCCGGTGCCCGGCCGGTCGTCGTGTCTGCGGAACCATCCCAGTCGCCGTTGTCCCGACTCGTCGAGTCCGGCCATCCGCCGACGGCCACTTACTCGCGCACAGGTTTCCGAGTCGACCATCCCGAGGGCACCGGCTATTGCGGTACCGGTCCCGGCCTTGGTCGCCTTGGCCGCGAGCGCCGCGCTGGCGATAGCGCGCGCCACAAGTTGCCGGTCGCCGACGGCCGCCGCGGCTGACTCGTCCGCCCAGCGCTCGACCGAATACTCGACCGCCGACGCGAGCGGCCTGACCAGTGGATTCGCCGCTGCGGCGAGGCGTGCGACCGCGGTGAACCAGTGATGGCGGCCAGTCAGGTGCGCGCGTTCGTGGGCGAGCAGCGCCGCCCGGCCGCGGTCGTCCAGTACGCCGAGCATCCCCGTCGACACGACGATCCGCCCCGGCCGTCCCGGCACCGCGTAAGCATCGGCAGCCGCGTCGCCCGTGACGACGAGCTCCGCACGCCCGGGGAGCGACTGCGCGTGCTGCCACGCGTTGGCCAACGCCCGCCCCCGCCGCACGGCGAACGCCGCCGCCGCGAGCAGCGCCGCGCCCAGCGCGATCGCCGCCACCAGCGACGTCCATCCGCCCGGCAGTCCCGCGCCCACGACGATGGACGAGGACCAGTGCCCGAGCCGCGCGAGCCACGTCATGCGCACCAGGGGCGAGAGAACAAGCAGGCCGAGCGCACCGCAACTCGTCCCCGCGAGCAGCAGCGCGCCACCTGCCATCAGCCACGTGGCGAGTTGAGGCTGCACCCGCGCGGACACGGCGCGGGCCAGCGGTCCCGCCGCGAGCGGGAACAGGAGGGACAAGAGAATCAGGACGCGCATTCGTTCACCGCCGCTCGCGGCCGTTCCCCTCGGGCCCGCCGTCGTCGGCCGCCGATTCGGCTCCGGCCACTCCGGCCAGCAGGGACCGCAACAGTTCCTCGTCCCGCTCCGAAAGATCCGCCACGAAGCGCGACAGCACCGCCTCCCGATCCGCCGACCGGTCGAGCAACTGCGAAAGTCGCCGCGCCGCCAGGCCGGCCTCGTCCGCGACCGGCGCGTACCGATACGCCCGTCCGTCGCGCTCCCGGGTGAGCGAGCCCTTCTCGTGCAGCCGAGTGAGGATCGTGACGACCGTGCTGTACGACAGCGCGGATCCAGCCTCGTCGTTGCGCGCCAGCAGCTCACGCACCTCGCCCGGGCTCAGCGCCGCCGCCGCGCTCCACAGCACGCCCAGCACAGCCGACTCCAGTGCCCCCGCCGCCCGCCGCCCCGCTGCGCTCTGCTCGAGTGCTCCAGCACCCCGTCGCCCGTCCGACTCAAGTGCTCCGTCCGTCCGCGACCCATCCAACTCCAGCGCCCCCGCAGTTCGTCGCCCGTCCGAGTCCAGCGGTCCCGCCGTCCGCGGCCCAGCCGCGGTCTGCTCGTGTGCTGCCGTAGCCCGTCGCCGGTCCGAGTCCAGCGGTCCCGCCGTCCGTGGTTGATCCGACTCCACCAGCGCCCCGGTAGCCCGTCGCCCGTCCGCCGGCAGCGGTCCCGCCGTCCGCGGCCCGGTTCCAGCCAGCTTGAGTGCGCCCGCGTCGCGTCGCCTGTCCGACTCCAGCGCTCCGGTGGGCCGCCGCTCGGCTGCGGTCTGCTCGGGCACTCGGCCGCCGTCCGGCTGGTCGGCCGTCGGCCCACTCGCCGCGCCGGGCTTGCCGCCACGCTGCTCGCGTCGCACGCGTCCTCCCGCCTGAAGTTTGCCTGCCCCTGCCGCCGAAGTGCTACGGGCTTGTAGAAGATTCGGAATCTTCAGTCTGCCACACGCGTCAACCGCACTGTCGCGCGCGGCGGAGCACAATCGAGCCATGACGAACCCTGACTACCGGCACATCATCACGATCGTCGACCGCTCAGGCTCGATGCACGCCTGCAAAGAGGCGACCGAAGAGGGCATCAACGGACTGTTCGCGGGCCAGGCCAAGGACACCGGGGACGGAAGTCGGGCCACTGCGTCGCTGTACCAGTTCGACACCGAGCACGACATTGTCTTCGCGCAGGTACCCCTCGACGAGGTCCCGTCCTACCGCCTCGTCCCACGCGGCGGCACCGCCCTGCTCGACGCTATCGGCTTTGCGTTCGCGCAGGAGGGGGAGTGGCTCGCGTCGCTCGAGGATCACCAGCGCCCCAGCATGGTCATCGCCGTCATTGCGACCGACGGCATGGAGAACGCGTCACGCGAGTACAGCCGTCCGCAGATCCAGGAGATCATCACGCATCAGCAGGATTTCTACAGCTGGCAGACGCTGTTCATCGGAGCCAACATGGACGCCGTCAGG
The DNA here is from genome assembly GCF_035552695.1 of Actinospica sp. Classification (NCBI taxonomy): domain Bacteria; kingdom Bacillati; phylum Actinomycetota; class Actinomycetes; order Catenulisporales; family Actinospicaceae; genus Actinospica; species Actinospica sp. The sequence continues at coordinate 49,368 of NZ_DASZKT010000276.1, read as the reverse complement.
GTGGCGGCAGGCTATGGCATCCCCGCCCAGCAGGCGATGACCTTCCGAGCCTCGCCCGCCGGCGCCGCGAGCTCCCTGGACTCCGTGCACAGCGCGCTGTCTCGTGGCCGCGCGGGACAGGGCTACGGCTTCACCCCGGCTGAGCGCGCCGCCGCTCTCGACGACGGCAACTAGGCATTCAGGCAAGCGGGCAATCAGGAAAATAGATAACTAAGCATCCTGATCAGCTCCGGCACCGGCTCAGTCAACGGCGGCCGGGCACGACAGCGCATCCTCGTGCCATCCGTGGATCGGCTTAGCAGCCGACGGCTGCGGGGCAATGGCGGCATGCCCTTGTGCAATCCGTGGAATACCTTGCCTGTCGACGGCCGCGGTGCAACGGCGGCGCGTCCTCGTGCGATCGGTCGACCGGCTTACCTGTCGGCAGTCGCGCTACGGCACGTCCTCGTGCAATTCGTGGACAGGCTCACCAGTCGACGCCCGTGGCGTCACGGCGGCGCGTTCTTGGGCGGTCTGTTAGCCGACTGCTCACTCGTCGGCGGGTGGGCGTTCGGTGAGCCAGTGCTCGCGGCCGACGGAGACGATCCGCAGTTGGGTCAGGGCCTCGGCGATGATGCGCTCTTCGGCGGCGAGGTCGTTGACGTCTGCGTCGAGCAGGTCGGCCGCCGTCAGCATGATCACGTTGACGTAGAGGCGACCGAGCACGCGCATGTCCCCGTCGTCCCAGCCCTCCGACCCGGGCTGGAGCCGCAGGTCCTCGACGAGCTCGTCGATGTACGTGTCGAGCTGGGCGGCGATGGCCTCGCGCACGGCCGCGACGCCGCCGTGCCGCTCGCGTGCGATGAAGCGGAAGTGCGGCATGTCGGCGCGGACGTGCTCCGCCACCACGTCCACCGTCCGCCGCATTATGTCCTCGGTCTCGGCCTCCGGGGTGCGGATGTCCCGGATCAACTCGTGCATGCAGCCGAGCGACTCCTCGACCAGGGCCACGCCGAGCTCGCCGAGGTCCGCGAAGTGCCGGTAGAACGCCGCCGGAGCGATGCCCGCCTCGCGCGTCACCTCGCGTAGACCCAGGCTGCTGAGACTCTGCCGCTCCATCAGCCGAAGCGCCGCGTCCAAAAGGGTCTGACGCGTCGCCAGCTTCTTCGCGCTGCGCACGCCCAACCCCGCCGCGGCGGTCGTCGGCGCGCTCGCTGCGATCGGCGCAGTGCTCGATGTCTCGCTCGCGGGCATCCTGTGACTCAACTCACTCGGTGAACGACTGTTTGCTGTCTTCGGGAAGGGTACACTGGATTTCAGTGAACAAGTGTTACGGAATCTGAAATCACCATCGAAGATCACCGTCTTCGAGGATAGTTCGGGAGAGGGGAAGCATCATGGTCGCGTTGATGATCGCGATGGTGTTGCTCGCCGTGTTCGTCGGTGCACTGGCCTTCGTCACGAGCCCGGTCGGACTCACGCTGGCAGCCGTCATCGCCGCCTGGCTGCTGATCTACGCGGGCCGCAGCCTGCTGGCCCGCCGCGGCGAAGAGGCGGCGCGCCGTGGCTGAGCAGCAGCACACCGCTGGCGCCACACAGCTCGCCGAGCGTCCGGCCCACGCCGGATCGCCTGCTGAGCCCGCCGCTAGCGCCACCACCACTAACACCACCGCCAAGTCGTCCAACACTCCGCGTCGGCCCGGCGGCTCGTCCAACACGCCGGGCACGGGAACGAAGCCGATCCCGTTCGCGGCCGTCTCGTTCGTGAGCGGGCTGGTCGGCCTGCTCGTCGCCAACCTGGTGCTCGGCCCGCTCGCCATCGTGCTCGGCGCGATCGGCCTGCGCGCCGACAAGAACCGCCGCGTCCGCGCGGTGCTCGGCATCCTGCTCGGCGTCGCCGACATCGCCGTATTGCTGTTCCTCGCGGCCCACTCGGGCGCGCACCACGGCTCGCTGAGCTGGAACTTCTTCAGCCGCTGAGCCGACCGAGGCCACCTGGCCGTCCGCGGGAGATTTCCCGCGGGCGGCTTCGTGCATTCGGGGCAGCACCACGCGGACGCGCCGAGACTGAGGCCCCGGCTCTACGCTGGCGGGATGGCGAGCCCGGGTGGACACGACGGACCGTTGGCAGGGCTGCGCGTTCTGGAGATCGCGAGCCTCGCGCCCGCACCTTTCGCGTGCACGGTGCTCTCCGACCTCGGTGCGGAGGTTCTGAGGGTCGACCGCGCTCCCGTGGCGCCACCATCGTCGCAGTCGCAGTCGCAGTCGCAGTCGCAGTCGCAGTCGCAGTCGGATTCGGATTCGGATTCGGAGACGCGGTCGCAGGCGCAGATGCGGTCGGAGACGCGGCCGCTGACGCGTTCGTCGGACGCCGCGCGCCAGGCGCATGGCGCCGCATCTGCCGCGAGTGCACCTGCGACTGCCGGAGGTTCAGGTGCGGCTGCGGATCCGTTGAGCCGGGGGCGGCGGTCGGTGGCCGTGGACCTCAAGAATCCGCGGGGCGCCGAGACTGTTCTGCGGCTCGCCGAGCGAGCCGACGTCTTCGTCGAGGGGTTCCGTCCCGGTGTCTGCGAACGGCTGGGGATCGGACCGGAGCCCTGCCTGGCCCGCAATCCGCGGCTCGTCTACGCGCGGATGACCGGGTACGGGCAGGACGGTCCGCTGGCACAGCGTGCCGGGCACGACATCAACTACCTGTCGTTGGCGGGTGCGCTCGAGCCGCTCGGCCCGGCGTCCGGACCTCCGCTTCCGCCGCTGAACTACCTGGCCGACTTCGGCGGCGGCGGGATGTTGCTCGTCGTCGGGATCCTGGCGGCGCTCTGGGAGCGCGAGCGCTCCGGTGCTGGTCAGGTCGTCGACGCGGCGATGGTCGAAGGTACCGCAATGATCACCTCCATTCTGCATACGTTGCGTGGCGCGGGGCTTTGGGACGAGCGTCGCGGGCGGAATCTGTTCGATGGATCAGCTCCCTTCTATGCCGCGTATGAGTGCTCGGACGGGCGGTTCATCGCGGTCGGCGCGCTGGAACCGCAGTTCTGGGCGGAGTTGTTGGCCGGGCTGAGACTGCCGGACGCCGCCGAGCTTGTGCGACGCCAGCATGATCGGGATAGCTGGCCTGAGGTTCAGGCTCGTCTGGCCGCGATCTTCCGCATGCGGACACGAGACGAGTGGGCGGCACACTTCGCAGAATCAGATGCCTGCGTCACACCCGTGCTCGGCCCGTTCGAAGCGCACGAGCACCCGCACAATGCGGCTCGCGGCACGTTCGTGGAGGTGGACGGCCAGCGAGGGCCTCAGCCCGGACCCGCGCCGCGGTTTTCGCGCACGCCGGGCCGTGTCGTCTCACCGCCGCCTTTCGCCGGTCAGCATACGGATGAGGCCTTGGGAGAGTGGGGCCTGTCCGTGGAGGACATCGGCGCGCTAAGGGAGCAGGGGGTCGTCAGCTAGCGGATCCACAGCGCGACGGACGACGTTCGGGCCACGGCGGGACGACGGTGGAACTACGGCGCGGCGACGGTGGCGTGCGCAGCCGTCGCCAGCGAGGTAGCGCCGAGGGGCCCTCTCCAGCAGCACCAGCGCCCGCGATGGAGCGGTGGCGGCGGCCGTCGCTGGCGATGGCGAGTGCCGATGGAGTGCTGGTGCAGACGAGTACCGACGATGTGGCGCCGATGGAGCGGTAGTGGTAGAGGTAGCCGTCGCTGGTGATGCGAGTGCTGGTGGAGTGCTGGTGCCGACGGTTGCTGGCGATGCCGCGCCGATGGAGCGGTAGCGGCGGCGGTCGCTGGCGATGCATGCCGGTGGAGTGCTAGTGGCGACGTTTGCTGGCGATGTGGTGCCGACGGGGCGGTAGCGGTAGCCGTCGCTGGTGATGCGAGTGCCAGTGGGGTGCTGGTGCCGACAGTTGCTGGCGATACTGCGCTGATGGGGCGGTATCGGTATCGGTAGCCGTCGCCGTCGCTGGGGATGCTGCGCGGGTGGAGTGTTAACGGGGTGCGGGGCGGTCTAGGCTCCAGTGGCGGCTGGTCGAGGTGATCCAGCCGTTGCCGTCTTGCCTGGGGCGGACCGCGAAGCGGGAGATCGTGCGCTGGCCGCCTTCGAGGTCCGTGTAGAGCAGGTCGACGCCGAAGGGCAGTCGGTGCTCGGAGTCCTCGCAGAGGGCGGCGAAGGCGGGGTCGTCCTCGCTGCGGATAGCCGCGTGCCAGTAGCCCACGTCGTTGGCCGGGATGTAAAGGTCGCGGGTCTGCGGACGGAAGTCCTCGGTGGGCCGGGTCGGCTCGGTGGCCATGCGTACCCGCTCGCTCGGGTCCCAGCCTTGAAGCACCGCGAGGCCGGTGTTCACGTTGCGGAGCGAGATCGCGAGGTAGAGCGTGCCGTCGATGAGCTCGATGTAGGCGCCGCCGCCCTCGAGCATCACGTGGTGGCCGTCGACCCAGATCACCTTGTCCGGGCGATCCTCGAGCCGGGACGGGAGCAGCACAGGCCTGATGCTCGCCAACACGGCGCGTTCGGCCGCCTGCGCGGAACGGTTCGCGCTGCGGATCGAGGTGAAGGCGGCGGCCGCGAGCACGAGGGTGCCTGCGGCGGTGGCCAGGTTGGAGAGGGAGGCCCACGAGGTCACAGGGTGAAGTGTAGATGGTCATGTTCTCTTCTCGATGGGTGAGAGGTGAGAGAAGTCGGTGGTGGTGCGGGGCTGGGAGTGGAGTCGGGAGCGGGTCGGGGGTCACGGGCAGGAGGAGCAGGCATCGGGTTCTAGGGGGAAGGCGGCGCGGAAGCGGGTGCCGGGCTCGGGTGGGGTGGCTTCGCCGCTGGGGGCCGTGCAGGTGAAGGCGAAGAGTTGGCCTTCACTCATGGGCTGCGGGATCAGGCTGCCGAGGCGCCAGCCGCGGAGGATGGAATCGCGGGGGTCCGAATGAGCGGGGATGGGAGGGGAGCCAGCGGGGGCGGAATTGGGAGTAGGTATGGCACGGAATGCGGCGGCAGTGGGGGTTTCTGCGGAGGGCGTGGCATCGAGCGCGGCGGCGTGGGTTGCGGCGGCTGCTGCGGCGGGTGTGGCCCCGAGCGTGGCCGCGTGGGTTGCTGCGGTGGGCGTTGCTGCGGTGGGTGTGGCACTGTGCGCGGCGGCGGGGGCGCAAGCGGAAGCGGGTGTGGCACTGTGCGCGGCGGCGGGGGCGCAAGCGGAAGCGGGGGTGGCACCGTGCGCGGCGGGGGGAGCGGAAGCGGAAGTCGGCGTGGCACCGTGCGCGGCGGGGGTTGCTGCCGCGGGCGTGGCACCGAGCGCGGGGGCGGAAGCGGAGGCCGGCGTGGTACCGAGCGCGGCGGCAGGGCGTGCTGCCGCGGGCGTGGCACCGTGCGCGGCGGGGGTTGCTGCGGCGGGCGTGGCGCTGGGGCTGTCCTTGGCCTTGGGTTTGCGGCGGGGCGGGAAGAAGGCGGGGTGCGACCTTGATCGCAGCGTCAGGGTGCCGGGGCGCTCGGCGAGGCTCGCTATCGCCAGCAGGACTACGGTCATCTGCTCACCGCCGTCGTCCGGGAAGGCGATCACCTTGCCGCATCTCGAATACGGCAAGGTGTAGTCGAGGTCTCCTTCCGGGTGGGTGACGTGGATGTGGAGGTCATGCTGGCCGTCGCCGGCGCCGTCGGCGATGGCCATGAGGATGTGCGCGGCTTGGGACATTGCGCGCTGGGCGGCCTCGTGCGGGTTCTCGTGCAGATCCGCCGCGCTGTAGAGGGTGGGCATCGCCGCCGCCTGGAGAGTCTCGGCGCGGACGTGGGCCCGGAGGTGCTCTAGGACCTGAGTTATCGGCTCGCCGGTCCATGGGCGGGTGAGCGGGCCCAGTTCGGCGACGAACCTCTCGTACTCCTTGAGCGCGCGCGGGCTGTCCCGCGGCAGGCCCGCGGCGTCGGCGCGGGTCTCGAACTGATCCGGCATCAGCGGGCCCACGAGCACCTGTCTGCCTGCGCGTGCCGCCGCGCGCAGGCGTCGTTCGATGTCGACGAGGTAGGACTGGTAGCTCTTGAACTCGAAGAGCGGGTTCTGTTCGGCGAGGGCCCGCCATTCGTCCTCGTCGGCGAGGATCGCGATGCCGGTGACGTGGGCGGCCTTGGCCCGGCCGCGCTTGCCCGCGAGGTTCGCCGCGGTGCTGAGGTACGTGTCGATTCTGGTGGTCTTGCCCATGGTCGCCTGACCCGCCCATCTGGTCTTCGGGGTCCGCGGGTGCGGACCCCTGCTGAAGACCAGCGTGCGGGCCGATGCCCCGCCACGGCGGGGGAGAGCCGGTATTTCAGGCAGAGAGAGTCAATGTAGGTATGTATGACCGGAGCGTCACGGGTAGCCCGGCTGGGCTATTCGTCGGATCCGGGCGGCCAGTCGGTGCCCATCGGCAGCGTCGCCGTCGCCTCGAGCGGGCTCGGCGCCGGTTCGGCTGAGCTCGATGACGAGGTGCCGCCACCGCCGAAGACGCACGCGACCACACCCGCGATCGCACCGACGATGAAGCCGAGCGAAAGGCCTTGCGGCACGCTGTCCTGGAACGCCTTCGCCGCCGGCCCGGCGATTCCCGCGAACGCCAGCGGGGTGCACGCGGCGGCCGCGATGCCGCCCGCGAGCGTCACCATGCCCCACGTCGTGAACAGCGTCGCCAGGCGCCCGCTGCCCCTCGTCGCCCAGGCCACCAGGAGCGCCGTGCCGAGGACGAACACGACGTTGAACACCAGCGGGGCCAGGTAGTGATCCAGGTTGTTCGCCCCACTCGGCTCACTGAACCGCCAACCGGTCAGCAGCAAGGGCTGGAACAGCACCCCCGTCCAGCCGCTCAGGCCGTCGCTGCCCGCCCGCGCGGTGCGCCAACTCTCCAGAGCCTGGTTGCCCAGGCCGGCCGTCACCAAGAGCGTGATCAGCGTGGCGCTGCTCGTCGCCCCCGCGCGGACGCGTGCCAGCGGTATGGTCGCCATCCTCCTCGCCTCCTCCATCGGGAAATCCTCGCCGCACGCAAGGGGATGGCCCCCGCGGCCCGACGGCTTGGTGCCCCGCGCGCGTGATCGCAGAACCCTTGGCCAGGTGACGATCGGGGAACGTTCCACTTCGCGCGCCCAGCGGCCAAGATCCCGGTACGGTGCGGGGATGGACGTGACGGACGTGATCGACGAAGACCTCGTACTCGGGCTGCTCCGCGAGCAGCGGCCGGATCTCGCGGGCCTGCCGCTGCGGCGCGTCGGCCGCGGCTGGGACAACGAGCTCTGGCGGCTCGGCGACGAACTGGCGGTGCGCATCCCGCGGACGGAGCGTGCGCCCGAACTGCTGCGCAAGGAACACCGCTGGCTGCCCGAGATCGCCTCCCGACTGCCCCTGCCGGTGCCCACGCCGCTGTACCTCGGCGAGCCGTCCGCACTCTTCCCGCAGCCGTGGACGGTCGTGGCCTGGGTCGCGGGCGAACCGGCCGACGGCGCGGAGATCAAGAATGCGGAATCCGCGGCGACATTGGCCGAATTTCTCAGAGCCTTGCATAGTGAGGAACCCCTGATTGCTCAGGGTGATCGCAGCAAAGGCGACGGTCTTCGTAAAGCCTCCTGTGAATTCGGTGACGATTTGATCGAGCTGATCGGTGATGATCAGGCCCGGATGCTCGGGGAAATCCTGCGGGACGGGCAGGAGGCACCCGAATGGCAGGGCCCGCGCGTCTGGGTGCATGGCGATCTTCACCCCGCGAATGTCGTCACGAAGGACTGCGCGCTCACCGGGGTGATCGATTTCGGCGAACTCGGCCCGGGCGATCCGGCCGCCGACCTCGGTGCCGTCTGGACCCTGCTGCCATCGGGTTCCACCTCGGCGTTCTTCGAAAACTACGGCGAGGTCGACGAGGCCACGATGCGCCGCGCCCGCGCCGGCGCGATCTACACCGGCGTCTTTGTCGTGCAGATGGCCCTCAATGGATTGCGCGGACTTCCCGGCGGCAAACCGGGATGGCTCGCCGCTGGACGAAAAGCCCTTGATCGGATTGTCGAGGTGTGTTAGTCAGAAGGGTCAGGGGTGGTGGTGGCCCTGCCCGCAAGATCGGGTATTCCCGCTGCTACCTTCAATGAAGGGGCGCGCCAATCGGGGGCGCCGTGCGGCGAAGGAGCCGTCCGTGTCCGAAACGTCAGAGACCTTCGACCCCGTCATATCCAATACCGCGGACGCGGCTCCGGCCGTGGACACCGCCCTCGCGCCGGACGCGACCGCGCCCGATCCCCGGCGCTGGTGGAGCCTCGTCGTCATCGCGCTCAGCCAGTTGATGATCGTGCTCGATATCACGGTCGTGACCATCGCGCTGCCCTCCGCGCAGGCCGCCCTGCACATCGCCCCGGCCGACAAGCAGTGGGTGATGACCGCCTACACCCTCGCCTTCGGCGGGCTGCTGCTGCTCGGCGGCAAGATCGTCGACTTCGTGGGGCGGAAGAACACACTGATCATCGGCTTGATCGGTTTCGCGGGGGCCTCGGCGCTCGGCGGCGCGGCGGTCAGCGGCGGCATGCTCTTCGGCGCCCGCGCGGTGCAGGGCTGCTTCGGCGCGATCCTCGCCCCGGCCGCGCTTTCGCTGCTCACCACCACCTTCACCGATCCGGACGAGCGGGCGAAGGCCTTCGGCGTCTTCGGCGCCATCGCGGGCGCGGGCAGCGCGATCGGACTGATCCTCGGTGGTGTGATCACCAACTACCTGACCTGGCGTTGGACCATGTACGTCAATGTCATCATCGCGATCGTCGCGGTGGCCGGCTCGATCATGCTCGTCGTGGACCGCGCGCCGCGGCACGTCGTGAAGATCGACTACGCGGGGACCGCGCTCGGCTGCGGCGGTCTGCTCGCCCTCGTCTACGGCTTCACCAAGGCCGCGAGCGACGGCTGGAGCAACACGACGACGCTCGTCCTGTTCGCCGTCGCGATCGTCGCTCTCGTGCTGTTCGGTATCGTGCAGAACCGGGTGAGCGCACCGCTGTTGCCGCCGCACATCGTTGTTGAACGCAACCGAGGCGGCAGTTTCGCGTTGATGGCCCTCGCTGCGATCTCCATGTTCGGCGTCTTCCTCTTCCTGACCTACTACCTCCAGGGGATCAAGGGATATTCGGCACTGCGCACCGGCTTCGCGTTCCTGCCGATGAGCGCGACGCTGATCTTCGTGTCCGTGGCGATCGCCGCGCGCCTGCTGACGAAGCTGCCGCCCCGGATGCTGCTCGTGCCCGGCATGCTGATCGCGGCCGGCGGCATGGCGTGGATGACGAAGATCTCGGTCGGCGGCTCGTACGCGACCCAGGTACTTCCGGCCGAGATCCTGCTCGGCCTCGGATTCGGCCTCACCTTCATGCCGGTGTTCGCGACCGCGACCTCGGGTGTCGCGCCGCAGGACGCGGGCGTGACCTCGGCGGCGCTGAACACCGCGCAGCAGGTCGGCGGCTCGATCGGCACGGCGCTGCTGAACACCATCGCGGTCTCGGCGACCTCTACCTACCTGACCACGCGTCTGCTGCCGCCGGCATCCGTCGCGCAGAACCCGGTGACCGCCAGAACCCTGAAGCCGCAGGTGCTGCTCGGGGAGGCGCAGGCCCAGGTACACGGCTACGTGCTGGCGACATGGGCCGCCTTCGGCTTCCTGGTACTCGCGGCCGTCATCGGCGGAATCCTGATCAACGCCGGGCCGATGTCCGAGGAGAACATCCAGGCAGGCATGGGCGGCGGGGGCTGAACAAGGCTGTCCGACGCAGGCACTAGGCTTGGCACCGGTCGGCCGCAGACAGCGGGCGGCCGGTGCCGAATCCCGCTTTTCGAGGAGCCCCGCATGTCCCAGGTCCGCGCCGTGGCCGCCGCGCATATCCACGCCCCGGTCAAGCAGGTGACCGACGCGCTCGCCGACTATGCGACCGTGCGGCCGGAAATCCTGCCCGCGAACTACTCGGACTACGCCGTGCGGACCGGCGGCGTCGGTGCCGGAACCGTCGTGCACTGGAAGCTCGCCGCCACCGAGAAGCGGATCCGCGACTGCGAGATCACGGTGACCTCCCCGGAGGAGGGCGTGCTGGTGGAGTCGGACGCCAACTCCTCGATGGTGACCACGTACACGGTCGTCGCCTCGGATGACGGCCACGCGAGCATCGTCGTCGAGACCGTGTGGAACGGCGCCGGCGGCATCGGTGGCTTCTTCGAGCGGACCTTCGCGCCCCGGGCGCTGGTGAAGATCTACGACGAGACGCTGGCGAAGCTGGCCGCGCGGGTGCAGACCGACGACTCCCTGGAACAGGACTAAGCACGTCGTGGAACAGGACTAAGCACGTCGCGGCGGGTGACGCGGCGTCAGGGCCGGTATTCTGCTGGGCCATGAGCGCCGCCGAACCCGCTGCCGCCGCGACCAGTCTCGCCGCGGACGCCGCCCTGCCGAACCGACCCTGCCTGTACTGCGGACGTCCGGTGCCGCAGCGGGCGAGCGCCGGGCGGCCGTTCCAATACTGCCGGGACAACGACGACGCCTGCCTCAAGGCCGCGCGAAACTCCCGTCAGCGGGAGCGGCACGCGCCCGGCCTGCCGGGACAACTCGCCCAGACCTGGGAGCTGGTGGACCGGCTGGACCAGGCCGCGGCGCTGCTCGCCAACTCGATCAACGGCGAGTTGTCGGCCGCGGGCGTCGAGTCGAGGATCGCCGCAGCGCGTGCGGAGGCCGCCGCGCAATCCGCGACCGCCGCGGCGGAGGCGCGTGACGCTCAGGCTGCCGCCGAATCCGCACGTGCCGACACGCAGACGGCGATCGCGCGGGCGGAGCAGGAGAGCGCGCGCCGCGAAGAGGCCGAGCAAGAGGCTCGTGACGCGCAGGCCGCCGCGGCGCAGGCACTGGACGAGGCGGCTCAGGCGGCCGTCCGCGAGGCCGAGGCGACGCAGCGTTGCACGCAGGCGCAGCACGAAGCTCGCGAGCACGCGGCCGAGGCGCGGCAGGCAGAGCAGGACGCGCGTGACGCCGAGTCAGCGCGGGACACGGCGTTGGGCCGGGCCGTGGCCGCACAGAGCGAGGCGGAGCAGGCCAAGGAACAGTCGGTGCGGGAGGCTGCGGCGCGCGAGCGAGCCGAGGCGGCGGCACGTCAGGCCTCTGTCGAACGTTCCGAAGCGCTGGTGGAAGCCGAGCGGGCGCGGGCCGCGGCGGACATGCAGCGTGAGCGCGCCGAGGCCGAGGCCGCGAGGGCGGCGTCGGCGGACGAGCGCGCCGCCGGGCTCGGCCACTCACTCCAGGCGGCGCACGCGGAGACGATGGAGGCACGGCTGCAGGGCCAGCAGGCGTACGCGGAGCGGGACGCGGCCGTGGCGCAGTTGAAGTCGGTCCAGGACGAGGTCGCGCGGCTGCGGGCTCAGCTGGATGCGGAGCGGGCGCGGGCCGATGAACTGACGGGGCGTCTGTTGGATCTCAGTGCTCGATTGACGCAGGTTCCTGCTCAGGCCGCCGCGCAGGCCGAGACGTCGGATCTTGCGCAGGCCGACGCCGAGGTCGAGGTCGAGAAGTAGAAGGCAGAAAGAGGGGAACCCCGCGCCGGGCATGGCTCGGTGCGGGGTTCCGGTGTTTGTGGTGCGGCCTTCGCTTGGGGTGTGGCCGGGAAAGGGGGAACCCCGCGCCGGGCAGTGCGCGGGGTTCCGGTGTTTGTGGTGCGGCCTTCGCTTGGGGGAGCGTTTGTCACCACGGTCCGGCGGCCGCGGTTGCGACCTCCGATGCCTCCATCACATCGTGTCGGACGACCCTATCCAAGCCCGTTTCTCGACGATCACCCCCCAGAGTGACCGAATGTCCTCTGGAAGTCCCCTCCGTGTCCTCAGCTGGGCCGCAATAGTCCGTGCAGCGCGGGCGCGTAGTCCTCGAAACCTTCCGTCCACCACACGCCCTGCGCGTCGTCCACGGTGCAGCCCTGATACGGTCCGCGCGCGCCGAGGTTCGCCAGGAACGCCCGAGCCCGCTCGCCGAGCGCGAGCACCGCCGTCGCGTAGCCGTCGGCCAACGCGAGGTCCGGTCCGACGACCGTCACCTGCGCAATGCCCTCGGCCGGGCGACGACGCAGCGGATCCCAAATGTGCTCACCGCGCTGGCGGGTGCCGGACGTCGCCACGGCTCCGTCCGCGACCGTGAGTCGCGCGATGATCTGGTCCGGCCGGTGCGGGTCCTCGACGCCCACGCTCCACGTCGCGACGCCGTCCGTCCGCAGTCGCACGTCGCCGCCCGCGTTCAGCAGGTGCGCCGTGACGCCACGCTCGACGAGCAGGTCGGAGGCACGTTCCGCCGCCCAGCCCTTGACCGCGCCGCTGGGGTCGAAGTTCGGGGGATCGCCCACGAGCCACGCGTCGAACGCGCCGTCGGATTCGTGGCGCAGTTGCGCACACAGGCCGAGCACCTCGCGGAAGTCCTCCGCCTCGTGCGCCGCGAGGTCTGGCTGGTGGTCGAGGTCCGCGGGGCCGAGCAGTCCCTCGCGGATCCTCGAGACCGGGCTGCCCGGGATGAACGGGGAGTAGATCTCTTCGATTCGGCCCAGCAGCTCGCACGCTTCCTGCCACGCACGCTCGAACAGACCTGGATCGACCGAATCGGGCGCCGCGATCGAGAAGACGGTGCCCATCAACGGCTTCGCGTCACGGAGCAGGGCCACGGTCGCCTCCTAGAGGCCTGCCTGGTCAAGCGCGGACTGCAGGGACTGGGCGTAGCCCTGCGAGGTGTACGTCGCGCCCGAGATGACGTCGATATTCGCACTCTGTTTCGACAGCGCCTCGGACTTCAGTTCGGGCACCGCGATCTGCACGATCTGGTCTTCGTAGCCGCCGCGGTCGGGGACTTGCAGGACGACGACATTGGTCAGCTTGCCGCCACTGACCACGGCCTGGACCTGCACGTCTCCGTACTGGGTGCTCTCCGCGGCGCCGGTGAACGTGCCGCTCTTGCCGCCCGATCCGGTCTTCGCCGCTGAAGCCGGCCCCGAAGCGGCCGCGGATCCCGACGCGCCGGCCGACGGCGCGGGCGTGCCGCCGGCCGTCGTCGAGGCTTGGTTGTTGCTCGTACCGCCGCTGAGGGCGCTGCCGCCGAGCGCGGTGGTGCCCGTCGTGGTGGCGCGCGACTTGAACGACAGCAGCAGGCCGAGGCCCACTGCCGTGAGCACTAGCGCTAGTACGACTTTTCGCATGACCTTCCCTGTCTAGAAGTCGAAGGACTCGATGTGAATTCGGCGGTTCGGCACCTTCGCGCGATGCAGGCCCCTGCGTGCCGAGTGCACGAGGCCGGGCGGACCGCAGAGGTACACGTCGCGCTCGGCGAGGTCCGGCACGAGCTTGCGCAGCTCGGCGGCGGAGAGCGGGTCCGGCTTGGTGTGGCGGGGACCGAGCAGCGGGAACAGCCCGAAGCCGCGTTGCCGGGCGATCTCGGCCAGTTCCTCATAGAGCGGCAGTTCGGCCGGGGTGGACCCGCGGTAGAGCAGTACCGCCGAGCCCCCGCCGCCCGGCAGTGACTCGAACAGCGCGCGCAACGGCGTGATCCCGACGCCGCCCGCGATCATGAGCACCTTGCCACCCGTACTCGGGTCGAGCCGCCGCGCCGTGAACGCGCCGTACGGTCCTTCGAACCAGACCCTCGTGCCCGGACGCAGCTTCCTCAGCGCTCTGCTCCCATCGCCGAGGTCCTTGACCGTGATCCGCATACGCCGGTTCTCCGGCGCCGCGGAGAGCGAGTACGGATGCGACTGCCACCAGTGCGCACGATCAAGGAATCGCCAGCGCAGGAACTGGCCGGGCTGGATCCGCAGCTGGTTCAGATTACGACCCGTCAGGTGCAGCGAGACGACGCCCTTCGACTCGCGCACGACGCCCGCCACCCGCACGTCGTGCCGCAGCGAGCGGCGGATCGGCACCAGAATGCGGAAGTAGACCAGCAGCACGGCGACCAGCACGTGCGCGGTGACCCAGATCATCCGGTTGCGCGCCGAGGTCGAGAACTCGGCGCCGTTGGCGAACTCGTGCGAGAAGGCCAGGCCGATCGCCAGATAGACGTAAAGATGGATGTAGTACCAGGACTCGTAGGCCATCCGGCGACGTACGGCCCGCGCCGAAACGATGCCGACCCAGATCAGCAGGCCGAGCGCGGCCGTGGCCATCAACACGTCGGGATAGCCGAGTTCGAGCGTGACGGTCTCGCTGACCGGGTTCGTGTGCGCCGTCAGCGCGTAACCGAGGATGATCAGCAGGGCGTGGCAAACGGCGAGCGAGACCGTGTACTCGCCGAGCGCCCGGTGTACGCGCGTCAGCACGTCCGAGCCGACCCGGTGTTCGAGCAGCGGTATTCGGGCCATCAGCGCGACGAGTACGAGTAGCAGATACGCGGCGAGCATGCCGAGCACGCGGCCGGCGCCCGTGACGAGACCCGCGGAATTCGACAGCGAGCCCGGCGTCGTGTCCTGCCACCAGATGGACACCACATAGACGGCGCCGAGCCCGATCGTGGCGACGAGGGCGTAGGTCCACACACGGCCAGGCCGCGGCAGCACGGTGGTGCCGGCGGCGGGCCGGGCGGCACGATGCCCCGGCGTGGTCGTCGTCATGTTCCCACTTTGCCTCAGCCGTCTGAATGAAATGGCCTTCAGACTGGAGAATCGGCTAAGAAAAGATGTTGGAACTCGTTAAGCGCCGGTGGCCTCGCCGGCCTCGCCGCCTTCGAGCAGTTCGGTGGAGACGCTCTGCTGGGCCAGCAGCCGCAGCGCGTTGAGCAGGGACTCGCCGAGGACGGTGCCGATGACGACGCCGCGCACGATCTGGTCTTCGGAGCCCATCGAGAGCACGGCCTCGACCTCCCGGCGCGCCATCGGCTCGACCGCTTCGAAATAGACGTCGATCAAGGGGTAGAGCTCCGGCATGTCCGTGGCGACCACGGCGGCGACCGCGTCGGCCGCTTGCTCCAGCGCCGCGCAGTGCTGTTCGTGGACTTGCCAGCCACGCTGCTTCGCCATGTCCAGCACGAGGGCGCGCGCATCGTTCCACGCGGGCTCGCCACGGTTCGGCGCGGCACGCCGGGTGACGGCGTCGTGCGCGGCGCCGAGCACGTCGTTGAGCGGGAGCCGCGGGTTGTCGGACGCGGCGAGCACGGCGTGCACGTCGGCGACGCTCAGGCGGCCGACCTCGACGAGGGCGCGGATGAGGCGGAGCCGGGCGAGGTGCTCCGGCCCGTATTCGGCCTGGTTGCGCGCCGTTCGCTCGCCCGCGGGCAGCAGGCCCTCACGCAGGTAGTACTTCACCGTGGGCAGCGGCACGCCGCTCGCCGCCGACAACTCGCTGATCCGCACGCTCGTCACGCTCCTCTCTTGACAGGCTACCCGGAGGGAATGGATAGTGAAGCTATCCGCTATCCATGAGGGGGCAGAAATGGCCAAGGTCGTGGCCGGCCGCATGTCGGCCGATATCGAGGGGGACTTCGTGGTCTTCCTGATCGGAATGCGCTTCAACCGCCCATGGCGCGTCGCGAAGAACGTGTTCGCGTTCACGGCCATGCCGCGCATGCTCAACTACCTGCGCAAGCACCCCGAGGCGGGGCTGCTGCACGCGATGCTCGCGATCGGGCCCGATGGTCCGGTCGTCATCCAATACTGGCGCAGCGTGGAGCAGTTGGAGGCCTTCGCGCGCGACGCGCGGGCGCCGCACCACCCGGCGTGGAAGACCTGGAACCGGCTCATCGGGTATCAGAAGCCGTACGTCGGCATCTGGCACGAGTCGTACCAGGTCAAGGCCGGTCAGTACGAGTGCCTGTACGGCAACATGCCGCGCTTCGGGCTCGCGCGTGCCGCCGAGCACGTGCCGATCGAGCGCAAGGGGAGCACGGCCGCCGAGCGACGCGGCGTGACGGCGGGCTGACAGGGGCCGGTTGAGGGCCGCCGGAGAACGGCGTCCTGGGGCGAAAAGCCTACGAGCAGCAAGCCCCGCCGCAGCAGCCGCCACCGGCCGCGGGCGCCGGGCCGCCGGCGCGGCCGCCGACCGAGATCGCGGAGAAGAGCTTGACCGTGTCCGTGTGCCCCGCGGGGCACGTCGTCGGCGAGTTCGCCTCGGCCATGGGACGGGTCTGCTCGAACGTGGCGCCGCAGGAGCGGCAGCGGTACTCGTATCGCGCCATGCCTTGAGTCTATGGGCTGAGACCGGGACTGGCCACGGCGTGTCGCATCTATGAATAAATAGGGTGTAACGGATAATCAGGACGTGCTGTGGTTGGTAGCCGTGCATGCTCTGGGTGCCATCCTCGCGCCGTTGCTGGTGCGCAAGCTCGGCCGCTCGGCGTTCCTCGTCCTCGCGCTGGCCCCGGCCGCGGCCTTCGTCTGGGCCCTGACGCAGACCTCGCGGATCATCGACGGTCCTCCGATCGAGCAGGTCACGCAGTGGGTCCCGGCGTACGGCGTGTCCCTCGCCTTCCGCCTCGACCCGCTCGGGCTCGTCCTGCTCTACCTCGCCGGCGGGATCGGCGCGCTCGTGCTGGTGTACTGCGCGCGCTATTTCGACTCGGACGAGCCGGGCCTCGGGTTGTTCGCCTGCTCGCTGACCGGTTTCGCCGGTGCGATGATCGGACTTGTCCTGGCCGACGATCTGATCCTGCTGTTCGTGTTCTGGGAACTGACGACCATCCTGTCGTTCCTGCTCATCGGCCACTACGCGGACCGGTCCACGGCGCGCCGGAGCGCCCTGCGAGCGGTGACCGTCACCACCTTCGGCGGGCTCGCGCTGCTCGCGGGCGTGGTGATCCTCGGCCAGGACGCGGGCACCTACCGGCTGTCCGCGATTCTGGCCGGCCCGCCGCACGGCAAGGCAGTCACCGCCGCGCTCGTGCTGATCCTCGTCGGCTGCTTCGCCAAGTCCGCCGTCTTCCCCTTCAGCCAGTGGCTGCCCGGCGCGATGGCCGCTCCGACTCCGGTCAGCGCGTACCTGCACGCCGCGGCGATGGTCAAGGCGGGCGTCTACCTCATCGCACGCCTCGCCCCGGCGTACGGCGCCGACCCGACCTGGCAACGGCTCTGTCTCGCCTTCGGCGGCGCGACGATGCTGCTCGGCGGAATCAGGGCACTACGCGAGAACGACCTCAAACGCGTGCTCGCCTTCGGCACCGTCAGCCAACTCGGCTTCCTCACCGCCGTGCTCGGCGCCGGACAACGCGACACGGCGTACGCAGGCCTCGCGATGCTCCTCGCGCACGCCGTGTTCAAGGCCCCGCTCTTCCTCGGCGTCGGCATCATCGACCACTGCACCGGCACCCGTGACCTGCGCAAACTCTCCGGCCTCGCGGGCTCGCTGCCCGCGCTCTGCGTCGTCATGTGCCTTGCCGCCGTCTCGATGGCCGGGATCCCGCCGCTGCTCGGTTTCGCGGCGAAGGAATCAGTTCTCGACTCGTTCGTCGTCGGCGCGCGGCACGGGTCGCACGCCGACCCGTTCGTCCTCGCCGTCCTCGTCGCGGGTTCCGCGCTCACCGTCGCGTACACGTGCCGCGTGGTGTGGGGCGCGTTCGCCCGCAAGCCGGGAGTCGAGGACACTCCGGTGCACGCGGCGGCGTGGCTCACGCTCGGCCCCGCAGCGCTGCTCGCCCTCGCCGGGCTCGCTCTCGGCATCGGCGCGCCGTTGCTCGACGACTTGCTCTCCGGATACGCCGACGCCGTGCCGGGGCAGCACCACGTCCATCTGTACGCGGCCGGATGGAGCGGATTCGGCCTACCGCTGCTGCTCTCCGCGATCGCCTGGGCCGCCGGCGGCGCGCTCTTCATCGCGCGCGAACCGCTGCTGCGCTTTCACAAGAGTCACAAGCTCCCCGAGGGCGAGGACATCGTCAACAACCTGCTGCTCGCGATCGAACGCGCATCGCTGCAGATCACGGGCTCCGTCCAGCGCGGGTCGCTCCCGGTCTACGTCGGCAGCGTCTTCCTCAGCGCGGTCGCGCTCGGCGCCTGGGCCCTGGCCTACGGCGCGCCCTGGCACCTGCCGCACCCGGCGCCATGGTGGTCCTCGCGCACGCAACTGGCCGTCGCGATCCTCACCTGCCTCGCCGCGATCTGCGTGCCGCTGCTGACCGGACGGCTCGCCGCCGCGCTGGTCACCGGCGTCAGCGGCTTCGCGGTCGCAGTCCTCTTCCTCGTAGAGGACGCGCCCGACCTCGCCTTCACGCAGCTCGCCGCCGAGACCGTCTCGCTGATCGTGTTCGTGCTCGTACTGCGCCGCCTCGACCCGAGTTTCGTGCGCACGCAGCGGATCAGCCGCCGCGCCGCGCACCTGTTGCTCGCCGTCTCGGCCGGGACCGTGCTCAGCGCGCTGACGTACGTCGGCGCAGCCGCGCGCCGTGCCCCGCCAGTCGCAACCGGATACACCGAGCTGGCCCACGAATCCGGGCTCGAGAACGTCATCTCCGCGATCATCGTCGACTTCCGCTCCTGGGACACACTCGGCGAAAGCAGCGTCATCGCGATCTGCGCGGCCGGGGTCACGAGCCTCGTCTTCGCGCGACGCGCGGCGAGCGCGTTCGTCCGCCGACCGCCGCGTGCCACGGCGCCCGGGGACGGCGGCTGGCTCGCCGCACGCCCCGCCGCCGTTCTCCAGCGCTCGCTGCAACTCGAGGTCGTCGCGCGGCTGACCTATCACACGATTCTGCTCGTCTCGCTCTACCTGCTCCTGCACGGCGAATACGGACTCGGCGGCGGCTTCGTCGCGGGCCTGCTCGCCGGGCTCGGCCTGACGATGCGTTATCTCGCCGGCGGGCGCTACGAACTCGCCGCGGCGGCACCGGTCGACGCAGGCGTCCTGCTGGGTCTCGGTATGGCGCTGTCCTCCGGAACGGCGCTTCTCGGCTACGCGTGGGGCAACACGGTGCTCGCGCCCGGGCACTTCACCGTCCACCTCCCGGTCACCGGCAACCTCACCGTGCACAGCTCACTGCTGTTCGACATCGGCGTGTACGTCCTGGTCTTCGGCCTGGTCCTGGACATCCTGCGGTCCTTCGGCTCCGAGCTCGACCGGCACATCGCCGCCGACCGCAGAGCCGCTGCCGAACCCGCGCGGGAGGGAGCGTGAACGCGGCCAGCCTCAGCCTGATCTTCACCGGCGGACTGCTGGTGACCTGCGGCGTCTACCAGCTGATGGCGCAGAGCCTGACCCGCCTCGTTCTCGGCCTGATCATGACCGGCAACGGGCTCAACGTGCTGATCCTCGCGGCCGGCGGCCTCGGCCCCGCCGACGTGCTCACCCAGGCGATGATCCTCACCGCCATCGTGATCACGCTCGGCATGTCCGCGTTCCTTCTCGCCCTGGCGTACCGCAATTGGCAGCTCAACGGCGACGACCTCGTGCAGGACGACGTAGAGGACCGCCGCATCGCCCGCGCCGCGCACCGCGAGGACCTGCGTGGCGATCTGCGGACGCAGCGTGCCGCGTACCGCGCGGATCGGCGGGCGGCGCTCGAAGCCTCGCGTGCGCGCAAGCACGAACTACGCGAAGCCCTCCGCGAGGCACGACGTGAGCTGCGGGCCCGGTCCCGGCTGCAGCGGGCCATCGCCGCGCGCGCCGAAGACTACGAATACCTCGAAGAGGAGACCGAGTCGGACACCGACTTCGAACGCCCGCCCACGAACAGAGGAGGTGGCACGTGAGCGAGCTTGCGAGGGAACCAATGGGCACAGTTCGCGCGCGAATGCGCCCATCGAGTGCTGGCGAGGCGGCCGCATGAGGGCATTGGTGCCACTCCCGGTTCTGCTCCCGCTCTTCGCGGTCGGCGTCAAATTCGTGCTCGGACCACGCCGCATCCGAATGCAGACGTTCATCTCGCTCGCGGTCCTGTCGGCGGACACGGTCATCAGCACAGTGCTGCTCGTCGAGGCCGACCGGCATGGCCCAATCGTCGTACAAGTCGGGAATTTCGCTGCTCCGCTCGGGATCAGCCTCGTCGTCGACCGCTTCTCCGGACTGATGCTCGCGGTCTCCTCCGCGGTGACCCTCTGCGTGCTGCTCTATTCGCAAAGCCAGCGGTCCGCCGACGAGAACGAGGATGAGACCGGGGCGCCGCTGGCGATCTTCTATCCGACCTACCTCGTGCTCGCCGCCGGGATCGCGGACAGCTTCCTCGCCGGAGACCTGTTCAATCTCTACGTCGGCTTCGAGGTCATGCTGACGGCCAGCTACGTGCTCATGACCATCGGCGGGAGCGACGCTCGAATCCGCCACGGCGCCGTCTACATCATGGTCGGCGCCGCGTCCTCACTGCTGTTCGTCGCCGCGATCGCCGTCGCGTACGCGGCATGCGGCACCGTCAACCTGGCCGACCTCGCCGTCCGCCTCGCCACGGTCGCGCCCGCCGCGCGCCTGGCCGTGCAAGTACTGCTGATCACGGTATTCGCGGTCAAGGCGGCGGTCTTCCCGCTCTCCGCCTGGCTACCCGACTCATATCCAACCGCGCCCGCGCCGGTGACCGCCGTGTTCGCCGGATTACTCACGAAGGTCGGCGTCTACTCGCTGATCCGCACGCAGACGCTGCTGTTCCCGCACGAGCGGCAGGCACCGCTGCTCTACACCGTCGCCGCGCTCTCGATGATCATCGGGATCCTCGGCGCCGTCGCGCAGGCGGACCTGAAGCGGCTGCTGTCGTTCACGCTCGTCAGCCATGTCGGATTCCTCGTGCTGGGCCTCGCGATCGGGTCGGTCCGCGCGCTGTCGGGCGCGCTGTTCTACGCGATCACGCACATCACCGTGCAGACCACGTTGTTCCTGGTCACCGGGCTGATCGAACGGCGCGAGGGGACCGCCGACTTCGGCCGCCTCGCCGGACTCGCACGGCTGGCCCCGGTGCTCGGCCTGCTGTTCTTCATCCCGGCGATGAATCTCGCCGGGATCCCGCCGCTGTCCGGCTTCGTGGCCAAGCTCGCGCTGCTCCAGGCCGCGGCCGCGGACGGCGGCGTCGGCGCGTACATCCTGCTCGGCGCGATGCTGGTCACCAGCCTGCTGACGTTGTACGCGATGACGAAGGTCTGGGCGCGGGCATTCTGGCGCGCACCCGGCGAGGGCCTGGGCAAGCTCGCCGACCGGCAGATCATCCTGCCCGGCTCCGAATCGATCGCCGTGATCCGCAGCACGGTCGGCGACGCGCGCGGGATCGGCGGCCGACGCATCTCCACCAGCGAGAGCTACCCGATCGGCATGCTCGGCGCGACCATCGCGCTCATCCTGCTCAGCCTCGCCTACACCGTCTGGGCCGGACCGATCGCCGAATACACCCAGCGTGCCGCGGCCGAGCTGCTGGACCCGAACGCGTATATCAATGCCGTGCGCGCCGTGGGAGGTACGCATTGAGACAGTTCCGCGGAATCAGCGCACGAGCGACGAGTCCGATCGCGGTCGTGTGGCTGCTCGGCGTCTGGCTGCTGCTGTGGGGGAGTGTCAGCCCGCTGGCGATCGGCAGCGGCCTGCTCATCGCAGTCGGGCTGCTCTGGTTCACGCCGCAACCGGCCGTCGAGATCGGGCTTCGTTTCCGGCCGCTCGCCGCTCTCAGCCTGCTGCTTTTCGTCACGCTCGACCTGTTCATCTCGAGCTGTCGTGTCGCCTGGCACGTCCTCACGCCGCGGCTGCCCGAGTCGGCGATCTACGACGTGCCGCTGCGGGTGCGCGGCGGCCTGATGATCAGCATGGTCGCGGTCGCGGTCACGGCCGTCCCCGGCAGCACGGTCGTCGACGCGCGCCCGGAGGACGGCGTGCTGGAGATCCATGTCTTCGACGCGTCGTCACCCGAGGCCGAGCACAACCTTCGTCGCGACGTGCGGTTGCTGGAACTGCGGATCACGGCCGCGTTCGGATCGCGCGCCGAACGCCAACGCGTGCTGGAGGGCTGAGGAATGACCATGGACAACGTCTGCCTCTACGGCGCGGCCGGGTTGCTGGTCGTGTCCGCGGCGTTGGTGCTCGTGCGCACGGTGATCGGGCCGACGGTGTTCGACCGCGCTGTCGGCCTGGACACGCTTTCCGCGATCTGCCTGGCCGCGATCGCGGTCGACGCCGCGCAGCACCACGACGGCGAATACCTGCCGATCCTGCTGCTGCTCGCGCTCGTCGGGTTCACCGGCTCGGTCGCCCTCGCGCGCTTCGGGGGCGGCGGCGAGGAGATCTCCGGCGACGACGGCTGCATCGGCCCCGGCGACCTCGATTCGCTGGCCGGAACACTCCCCGAACCGCTGCCGGAAACCGAGTTGGAGAAGCGCCGCGAGGAGGGGCTTTGAGCGCCGGGCAGATCGCGGATGACATCGGCGACGTGGTGATCCTCGGGGGCGCCTTCTGGTCGCTGATGGGCGGGATCGGACTGCTGCGGCTGCCGGACGTGCTCACCCGGATGCACGCGGCCACGAAGCCACAGGTGCTCGGACTGCTGATGATGCTGCTCGGCGTCGCGCTGCGGCTGCGCACCGCCGACGACATCACGACCCTGATCCTGGTCGGGCTGTTCCAGACCTGGACGGTGCCGGTCGCCGCGCACATGGTGGCCCGGGCCGCGCGGCGCCGCTGAGCCGACGACGGTGCCGAATCAGGACGGTAGGGGGCGGTAGACTCCCGGTAACTTACATTTCGGGAGTCTCACATGCCGTCGCTGCTCGCGGTGCTCGCCTCCGCGATCTGGGGAAGCAGCGACTTCGTCGGCGCCACGCTCTCCAAGCGTCGGCCGTCCACCGCGGTCGTCTTCCTCGGCGTCGTGCTCGCGACGACCGTGCTGCTGCTCGGCATCCCGCTCGTTCACCCGCCGTTCGGCGCCTACCAGTGGTACGGCGTCGCGGCCGGGACGGGCGGCGCGATCGCCCTGGCGTGCTTCTACAAGGCGATGGCCGCCGGCCCCATGTCGCTGGTCGCTCCGCTCTCGGCGACCAGCGCGGCCATCCCCGTGCTCTGGTCGATCGCACGCGGCGGCACCGTCGACCTGCTGCAGGGCTTCGGCATCATGGTCGCCTTCATCGGAGTCGTTCTCGCCTCAGGCCCGGAGTTGCGCGAGGGCAGCCTCGTCAGTCGCTCCACGCTGCTCTACACACTCGCCTCGGCCATCGGCTTCGGCTTGTACTACATCTTCTTCGCGCTCGGCTCGGCCACCAGCGTCTACGGCACGCTGCTCAGCCAGCGCATCGCCGGTGCCCTGATCCTCGCTCCGGTCGCGCTGCGTGGGCTGAACCGCGGCAAGAGCCT
Organism: Actinospica sp.; assembly: GCF_035552695.1. Taxonomy (NCBI): domain Bacteria; kingdom Bacillati; phylum Actinomycetota; class Actinomycetes; order Catenulisporales; family Actinospicaceae; genus Actinospica; species Actinospica sp. The sequence goes on along the minus strand of NZ_DASZKT010000276.1, from coordinate 26,192 downwards.
GGTCAACGGCCTGCAGTGGTCGCCGAAAATCGCCACGCTGTTCGTCTTCAACAGCCTCGGCGACGTCGCGGCCAACGGTATATACGGCATCGCGACCCGGCACGCCGGCCACAATCTGCCAGTGGTCATGGCGCTGTCCGGGCTCTACCCCGTGGTCAGCACGGTCCTGGCCTGGGCGCTGCTGAAGGAGCGCCTGCGCGCGGTGCAGAACGTCGGGATCTTCGCCGCGTTGGTCGGCGTGCTCCTGCTCAATGCCTGAACGCTAGCCGGCCTTACGCGGGCTCGTGGTCTTCTTGGCCGGGGCTGCCGTTTTCTTCGCGGGAGCCGCCGTCTTCTTCGCAGCGGCGGTTTTCCTCGCGGCGGTCTTCGCAGCCGTCTTCTTCGCCGGAGCGGGGCTGCTGCCCGTGGAGTTCTTGCGGGAGCGCTCGGACTCGATCGCGCGGCTGAGGATGTCGGTGATGTCGATGACGTTCGACTCCTCGACCTGCGGGGCCGGCGCCTTGGGCTTGGCGCCGTGCTGCTTGGCCTCGACCAGCGCCTCCATCGCTTCGCGGTACTCGTCGTGCAGGTCGTCGATGGAAAAGCCCTTGGTCACCTCCTCCAGCAGCGACTGAGCCATGCGCAACTCATTGGCGTGCACGTTGTCGCTGGGGGTACGGAGGTCCGCGCGGCGCACCTCGTCCGGCCAGAGCATCGTGTGCAGCACGAGCAGGTCGTCGACGACGCGCAGCAGCGCCAGGGACTCCTTGGTGGTCAAGGTGACTTTCGCGACGGCCGCCTTGCCCGCCTCGCGCATCGCCTCACGCAAAAGGACATACGGCTTGTCCGGAGCGCGCTTGCCGAGGCCGACGTAGTAGGCCTGGTCGAACTGCATCGGATCGAACGTGCCGGCGTCGACGAATCCCTGAACGTCGATCACGTGCAGGCTGGGCATCGGCAGGTCCTCGAGATCGTCCGCGGTGAGGATCACCTGCTCGCCCTCGTCGACGTCGACCCCCTTCGCGATCTCGTCGTACGGCACTTCCTTTTCCTCGAGCTCGCACACCCGCCGGTAGCGGATGCGTCCGCCGTCCCTCTCGTGAACCTGGTACGTCTTCGGGCCGGTGTGGACCTCGGTGGCCTTGTACAGCTGCACCGGCACCGAGAACAGGTTGACTGTGATCGATCCTGACCATGAGGCTCGCATACATGCCTCCATGTACGGGGATTCCCAGGTTATTTTCCGGACCCGCGATCTGCCACTTTTCGCCGGGTGGACAGTGCCTCATGGTCAGCGCCTCGGTGCGGCGATGCCGGTTCCACCGCGCGGCCATACCCTGGATTCATGCCCGACCGGATCCGCGCGCAGGTAGGGGACCGGCAGGTCACGGTCTCCCACCTGGACAAGCACCTGTGGGCGGACTTCACCAAGGCCCGGGTGCTGGACTATTACCTGAAGGTCGCGGACGTCCTGATCCCGCACGTGCGCCGTCGCCCGGCCAGCTTCGTACGCTGCCCGGCCGGAGTGGACGGACCGAGGTTCTTCACGCACGAGGTTCCGGACGGGCTGCCGGGATGGGTCGCCACCATCGAGAAGCGCCGGCACAACCATCTCGCGCTCGACGACGCCGCGACCTTGATCGCGGCGGTCAACGCGTACTGCCTGGAACTGCACGTTCCCCAGTGGACGGCGGAGATCGGCCCGGACCTGCACGATCGGATCGTGTTCGACCTCGACCCGGGAGAGGGGGCTGACATCACCACCTGCGCCAAGGTCGCGCAGCTCGTCCGCCGCCAGCTGCGCGCCGACGGCTTGAACTCCGTGCCCGTCACCAGCGGCGGCCTCGGCATGCACGTATACGTCGCACTCGATCCGCCCTGGCATGCAGATGACGCGGTCGGTTACGCCAGGGAGGTCGCGCAGCACCTCACCGCCGGGCACCGCGAACTGATCACGCACGTGCGCGGACCAAGCGCCCGCGCGGGCGGACGCGTCCTGGTGGACTGGGCGCAGAACCACACCAAGTCGACGACCGCCTCGCCGTACACGCTGCGCGTCCGCGACCACGGTCCGGCCGTGGCCGCGCCGCTGACCTGGCACGAAGTGGAAACCGGCGGCTCGGGCACCTTCGTGTTCACGCCGACAGACGTCATCGACCGGATCGCCGAGCACGGTGATCTCGCGCTCGGCCTGCTCGATCCGGCGCCGTTCTAACTTCCGCCGTTCTAACTTGCGCCGTTCTAGCCCTGCGCCGTTCTAGCCTGGCGGCGGCCAGAGCCGCGCGTCGTCGATGAGCGACCTCGCCTCGACCCACAGCGCAGACGGCACGGGCCCCTTCACCACGTACCAATGCACCTCAGGGCGTACCGGCCAGCCCATCGTCGTGCTCAGATCCTCTTCGAACAACGGCTGCAGAGGGGGTGGGAGTTCCAGGCTCCACCACTCGAGGAAGCTCGTCATACGCAGCGCCGCCGTGTCGTCGATGCAGATCACGGCCTCGGGGACGACGGACTTCGGCAGGCTGCGTTCGGAGGCGCTCAGGGTGAGGTGCACGACCTTGGGCTCGTAACTCAGGTCGGGCGGGGAGAGCGCCTTGATCTCGCCGTCCTCGACGATCCGCTCCCAGTGCGCGCGGCTCGTGAAGTGGTACAGCATGCCTCCAAGCCTCGCCCCCGCGCGGCCGGTCGGCATCCGGGCGCTACCGCCCGGCGCCGCAGGACTGGCGGATGACGAGGCGGGTCGGGGTACGAATCGGCGTGATGGGCGGGGTAGCTTCAGCCGAGTCCACAGCCCTCTTGTCGACGAAGGCGAGCAGGGTGTCGACGGCGGCCGCGCCCAGGGCCAGCGAGTCCTGGGCGACGGTCGTCAGCGCCGGACGTACCAGACCGGCGGCCTCGATGTCGTCGAAGCCGACCACCGCGATATCGCCGGGGACATCGAGCCCCGCGTCGGCGAAGGCGTGCATGGCGCCGAGGGCCATTTCGTCGCCTGCCACGAAAACCGCGGTCGGGCGGCGGGATTTCGGGAGCTTGGCGAGCCTGGTGCCGCAGGCGTAGCCGCTGTCCATGAAGAAGTCACCGTTTTGTACGAACGCGTCCGGGAGTTTGAGCCCGAGCTCGCCGACCGCCTGCTCGAAGCCCTCCAGCCGGTGTACCGCGGGCATCAGCTCGACGGGGCCGGTGATGGTGGCGATGCGGCGGTGGCCGAGGGCGTGCAGGTGCCGGACCGCCTCGACGGCCCCGGCGCGGTTGTCGGAGGTGACGCAGCCCGCGCGCGGACCGGCGACCTCGGCGTCGACGGCGACGCACGGCAGGCCGGACTCGAACAATGCGTGCAGCGCGGAGAGGTGGCCGTCGAGGCCCATCACGATGACGCCGTCGAGTTGGAACTCTCGGGCGGTTTCGAGGTACGCGCGCGGGCCCTGGCGGTCGACGTCGACGTTGAGCAGGATCAGGTGGCGCCCGGCGTCGTTGAGCGCCTGCTTGATCCCGACGAGCAGGGACAGCAGGAAGGGATGCCTGCGGCCGACGGTCTCGTATCCGCTGTCCCACAGCACGCCGACGGCGTCGGACCGGCCGCGGACCAGGGCGCGCGCGGACTGGCTGGGGCGGTAGCCGAGGCGCTCTGCGGTCTGCTGGATCTGCCGCCGCGTCTCGACGCTCACCTCGGGATGCCCGTTCAGCGCCCGGGACACGGTCGCCACGGACACGCCGCACTCCCGGGCCAGATCCTTGATCCCCGCCATGGTGACCGCCCCCGTCCCGCTCCGCTGATCGAAAACGTTTACGGCAGCCACTTTATCGCAGCATTTCAGAGCGGTACTTCAAGGCAGCGCTAACCGCCCGCGCCGTGCGGTTCGACGTACAGCGCTTGCATGCAGTAGCCGAATACGCCACCCCGATCGCCGAGCCGGGTCAGCGTCGTGCCGCCGCCCGCCGCGTCGAGGGACGTGTTGGCGTCCAGCGAGATCCACTCGCCCGCCGGCTCACGCAGGAAGCTGAGATTCAGGTCGAGGTTGCTGAACAGGTGCGTGCGGAAGTCGAAGACCGAGCTGAAGCCGCTGGCCCCGTCCGAGATGAGCACGGACTTCTGTGTCGGACTCGTCGGCTCGGCGGCGAGCAGCGGCAGCCGGGGACGCACCCAGACCTGGGCCGGCCCGGGCGTCGCGGCATGGCCCGACACGTACCGGAACTCCATCGCCGCGATCCAGCCGTGGTCCAGATGACGGCTCAGTTCGTCGTCCGCCTCGTCGGTCTTGAGCGAATCGGGATCGGGGAACGGTTGCGCGGAGGCGGGATCGGGCACCTCGTGCACGAGATCAGGAGCCTGACGCCGCCACCACGCGCGGGCCGTGAGCACGGTCCGGTCGCCGGCGGTGATCTCGGCGGCGAGCAACTGCGCGCGCTTGCCCGGCTTCACGACTTCGGTGCGCACGGTCAGCGGCACGACCGGGACCGGGGCGAGGAAGTCCAGCGAGAAGCGCGCGATGTGGCCGCCGTCCGCGGGTGCGAGCCGTTCGAGCTCGCGCACGGCCAGGGCGCTGGGCGGTCCGCCGTGCTGCATCTCCGTGGACCACGGCCCCTGGGTGGCCTCGTTCGAGCGGAACGTCGCCGCGCCCGTCGTAGTCCGGTCGATCTCCTCGTAGAACGCCGACATCAAGCCTCCTGGCCGTTACGGATCGCGTAGCACCGAGATAGGGCTACCGTACGGTTCACGCGCGAGCTGCGCACGCGCTGCGGCCCCGCGTTGTCGGCGCGGGCCGCTACGGTATCCCGCGTGACTACCGATGAGCTGACTACGCCGACCGGCCTGCACCTTCCCGCGCTGCCGGAGTCCTGGCGGAAGGTACTCGGCGAGGAGACCGCGAAGCCCTACTACGCGAAGCTGGACGCCTTCGTGGCCACCGAGCGTGCGGACCACCAGGTGTTCCCGCCGCGTGAAGAGGTCTTCGCGGCGCTCGAGGCCACCCCCTATGAGGACGTGCGCGTGGTGCTGCTCGGTCAGGACCCTTATCATGATGACGGCCAGGCGCACGGGCTCTGCTTCTCGGTGCGGCCCGGCGTCCGGGTGCCGCCGTCGCTGCGCAACATGTACAAGGAGCTCAACGCCGACCTCGGGCTGCCGATCCCCAAGGACGGCGACCTGCGGCCGTGGACGAAGCAGGGCGTGCTGCTGCTCAACACGGTGCTCACGGTGCGCGCCCACGAGGCCAACTCGCACAAGAAGAAGGGCTGGGAGACCTTCACCGACGCGGTGATCCGCGCGGTGAGCGACCGCGAGCAGCCCGCCGTGTTCGTGCTCTGGGGCGGCCCGGCGAAAACGAAAAAGGCGCTGATCGACACCGAGCGGCACCGCGTGCTCGAGGGCACGCACCCCTCGCCGCTCTCGGCCAGCAAAGGCTTCCACGGCTCGCGGCCGTACTCGGCGATCAACACGGCGCTCGCGGAGCTGGGCTACCCGCCGCTCGACTGGTCGCTCTGACGAAGACGGCGGCCGGGACGGGGTGAAAGTCGAGTCAACCGTTCGGCGTGATCATGCGTCTGTTGCGGTGGAGGTATTCGATGAACAAGGGACAGTTCGCCCTGCTTACGGCCGCCCTCGGCCTGATGACGATGGGCGGGGCGGGCTACATCGCGTATGCGAGCACGACGCCGCACAGTTCGAGCGGCGCCGGCTCGTCGGCGAACGGGCAGCCGACCAGCGGCGGCGGGGGAGCGATCTCGGTGCCGAGCGGCGCGTCGAGCGGGACGCCGACTCCGAGCGACTCCGGCAGCGGGGACGCCGGGCCCGGCGGCCGGGCCTGCCAGAACGGGGACGTCCAGGTCACCGAGCAGCCGGGCCAGGGCGCCGCGGGGCATGTCTCGCTGCTGCTCGTGTTCCAGAACACCAGCGGTAACATCTGCACCCTGCACGGCTACCCGGGGGCCTCGCTCGTCGATCAGAAGGGCAAGGACCTGCTCGACGCGACGCGCACGCTGGCCGGGCACATGGGCGGCGCGGTCGGTCTGGCCAAGGCCCCGGTCGTGCTGCTGGCGCCCGGCGCGCAGGCCTCGGCGGTGCTGGAGTGGAGCGATGTGACCACCGCGTCGGGCTGTCAGGTGCAGAACGCGGCCGGCCTCCTGGTCACGCCGCCGAACACGACGCAGAGCACGTCACTGTCGATCTCCTCGGGCACCGAGGTCTGCGGGGAGTTCGAGATCCACCCCGTACTCAAGGGCGTGCTCAGCCAGCCCTAGGCGCTCCGAAGCCGCTCATACCGGGGCCGCTGACGCGGCGTCAGCCGACGCTCTGCCCGATGACATGGCCGATCAGGAACGTCGCGCCCGCGGCGACCACGGCCAGGGCGAGCTGTCGCAGGGCGCTGCGCCACACCGGTCGCGACGTGAGCCGGCCGACCGCGCCCCCGCCCACCAGCGCGCCGAGCGCGGCGAGCACGAGGGCGAGCCAGAGCGCGTGCCCGCCGAAGAGGTAGGGCGCGAGCGGGATGATCGCGCCGACGGTGAACGCGGCGAACGAGGCGCCCGCGGCCGTCCACGGCGAGGGCAGGTCATGCGGATCGACGCCGAGCTCCTCGCGCACGTGCATCGTGAGCCCCTGGTCCGGCTGCGCGGAGACCTGCGCGGCCACCTGCCGGGCCAGGTCCTGGTCCACGCCCTGCGCGACGAACGCGGCGGCCAGCTCGGCCTGCTCGCCGATCGGGTTGCGGCGCAGCTCGTGCCGCTCCTTGGCCACCTCGGCCTGGACCAGCTCGTTCTGCGAGCTGACCGAGACATACTCGCCGGTGGCCATCGAGAACGCCCCGGCGACCAGGCCCGCGAGACCGGTCAGCGCCACGGTGTGCGAGGAGCCGCCGCCCGCGCCGACACCGCTGATCAGCGAGACGTTGGTGACCAGTCCGTCCATCGCGCCGAAGACCGCGGGACGCAGCCAGCCGCCGTTCACGTCCCGGTGGTGGTGCGCGGGGGGCGGGCCCGGATTCCGGACGTGCGAGTGCTTGTCTGCGGTCGTGGTCGCCATATGCTTTATGATATCCGAATAACGCCGACTCCCCAAAAGGCAATTCCCTTAGGGGAGGCTTGCCTTAATCGGCTTAGGAAAGGCTGTCCTGACTAATTCGGATCACCTGGCGGCGGGTGTGAAGTCCGCGACGGTGCTCGTCTTCCGGCCGTTCAGCAGCCGGTCGCGTACGGTTTCCGGGTCGTCGCCGAGCTCGTATTCGAAATACAGATCGACCGTTCCGGCGCCCGCGAGTTCCGCCAGTTCGGCATTCGGGTCTTCGAGGTAGGCGACGCGGTGATGATTCATCACCGCGAGCGAACGGCTCGATTCACCGCGAAACGTGGTTCCGAAATACACCGTCCACGTCGTCCAGCCGCCCGCGTGCACGTGGTGGTAGCGCATCGCGTCCACGGCCCACAGCACCTGCGCCAGGGTCGCGTCGGCGGCCGCGTCGAGGTCGGCATAGTGCGGGGCGCTCGCGTCGTCGCCCATCGTGACGCTCGCCCGCGTCAAGGTGATCCGCATGAACAGCGACGTTATCGAAACGCAACCGGATCCGCCAGGCGAGGCGTCAGCGAGGACATGAAGGTACTCATCACAGGCGGTGCGGGGTTCATCGGCAGCACGATCGCTTCGGCGGTGCTCGACCACGGCGGCGTTCCGGTCATCCTGGACAGCCTCGTCACCGGCCGCGAGTCCTTCACCGAGGGGCGGGTGTTCTACCGGGGCGACGTGGCGGACGGCGCGCTGATCGACCGGATCTTCGCCGGGCATCCGGAGATCGAGGCCGTCGTGCACTGCGCGGCGCTGATCGTCGTGCCCGACTCGGTGAGCGAGCCGCTGCGCTACTACCGGGAGAACGTCGGCAAGACGATCGAGCTGCTGCAGCACCTTGAGCGCAACGGCTGTCGCAGGGTGCTGTTCAGCTCCTCGGCGTCGATGTACCAGGCGGGCGCCGACTTCACGGTCGACGAGGACTCCGAGCTCGATCCCGGCAGTCCGTACGCCGCAACGAAGACGATGGTCGACCGCATCCTCGCCGACGCGGTCCGCGGAGGCAGCGGGCTGCGCGCCGTCTCGCTGCGCTACTTCAATCCGATCGGCGCCGACCCGAAGATGCGCACCGGACTGCAGCTGCTGAACCCGTCGCACGCGCTCGGCAAGATGGTCGAGGCGTGGGAGCAGGGCGAGTTCTTCCGCCTTACCGGCGTCGACTGGCCGACCAGCGACGGTACCGGGATCCGCGACTACATCCACGTGTGGGACCTGGCGCAGGCCCACGTCGCGGCCCTGACGCGCTTCGACCAGCTGGTCGGCGGCGGCCGGGACGGCGAGCGGCCCGCGCACGTCGTCATCAACCTCGGCACCGGGAAGGGCGTCACGGTCCGTCAGTTGGCCGAGGCCTTCGAGACCGTCACCGGCACCCCGCTGCGCACCGAGGACGCCCCGCGCCGCCCGGGCGACGTGGTCGGCGCCTACACCCGCTGCGACCGGTCGGCCGAACTGCTCGACTGGCACGCGAAGTACGAGCTCGAGGACGGCATCCGGCACGCGCTGGAGTGGCGCCGCCGACTGCTGGAGCTCACGGCAGAGAGCTGATTCACGCCTGGTAGACGGCGGGAGGGCCTTGACAGAGTCCTCCCGGCTGTCTATCAAAGGGCTGTGACAACGTTGTCCTTCCGGCGCGCCCACCGCGCCCCGCTCACTGCCCTCTTCTCGTTCACCGCGATAGCCGCGCTGACCTTCGCGACGCTGATCGCCCCCTCATCCGCACAGGCCGCCCAAACCGCCGCGAGCTCCGACTCAGTCGTCAGCGATCCCGCCGCACTCGTCGACACGATGGTCGGCACCGGAAGCGGCGGCGCGGTGGTCGGACAGGTGGACACCTATCCAGGGGCCTCGGCGCCGTTCGGCATGATCCAGTGGAGTCCCGACACGAGCTCGCGGCCCGACGGCGGCGGGTATTCGTATACCGACTCGAGCATCACCGGTTTCAGCCTCACGCACTTCTCCGGGCCCGGCTGCGCGATCGCGGGCGACTTCCCGATCCTGCCGCTGACCGGTGCCATCCCGTCCGACCCGACCTCCGCTTCCGCGAGCTTCGACCACAGCACCGAAGTTGCCCACCCCGGCTCCTACGCCGTGACCGCGGGCGGCGTTCGGACTCAGCTCGCTGTGACGGCGCGCACCGGCGTCGCGTCGTTCACCTACCCGGCCACATCGCAGGCGCAGTTGCTGATCAAGGCTGCGGACAGCGCCAGTGGCAGTTCGTCCGCTGGTTTCCAGGCCGTCGGAACGGACGAGATCACCGGTGCCGTGACGAGCGGGCACTTCTGCGGCCAGCCGAACAGCTACACGATCTATTTCGCGGCACGCTTCTCCCGCGCCTTCACCGCGTCGGGCTCGTGGGGCGCGAGCGGCTCGTCCGTCGCAGGAGGCTGGCTGACCTTCGACACGCGGCGCGACCAGAGCGTCGGCATGCAGGTCGCCGTCTCGTACGTGAGCACGGCCGGAGCCCTCGGCAACCTCGACGCCGAGGCGCACACCTGGAATGTGGGCAAGGTCGCCGCGCAGGCCACGGCCGCCTGGAACCGCCAGCTCGGCACGATCGGTATCTCCGGCGGCACGCGCACGCAGCAGCAGACCTTTTACACCGCGCTCTATCACGCCTCGCTCGAACCGAGCCTGTTCAACGACGCGTCGGGCGCCTACCTCGGCTTCGACGACAAGGTCCACCACGTCCAACCGGGTCACAATCAGTACGCCGACTACTCCGATTGGGATATCTACCGCTCCGAGGTTCCGCTGATCGCGACGATCGATCCGGGCATCGCGTCGGACATGGCCGCGTCGCTCGTCAACGACGCGGCACAGGGCGGCGCGCTACCGAAATGGCCGATCGCCAACGCGTACACCGGCGTCATGAACGGCGACTCCTCCGACCCGATCCTCGCCGACGCCTACGCGTTCGGCGCCCGCGATTTCGACGCGTCGGCCGCGCTCGCCGACATGGTCAAGGGCGCCGACGGCACATCGTCGACCGGCCAGGGCTGGTTCGTCGAGCGACCGAACGCCGCCGCGTACATCGCCAAAGGATATGTGCCGAACGTCGGCTCGGACTCGATCAGCCCGGTGCCGAACGGAGCCTCCGAGACGCTCGAATACTCCCTCGACGACTTCGCCATCTCGCGCCTCGCCGCCGACCTCGGCCGGCACTCGACCGCCGCGGCCTTCACCGGTCGCTCACAGAACTGGGCGAACGTCTTCGACACCGCGGACGGCTACGTCGAACCTCGCGACGCGAACGGCGCGTTCCCCAGCGGCCCGGCCGTCCCGACGCTGACCGGCTTCGGGCAGAACGGATTCCAGGAGGGCAACGCGGCTCAGTACACGTGGATGGTCCCGCAGAATCTGCAGGGTCTGATCCAGGGCCTCGGCGGCGACCAGGCCGCGGCCGCCCGCCTCGACAACTTCTTCAGTCAGCTCGACGTCGGCCCGAATGAGCCGTACGAGTGGGCCGGCAACGAGATCTCGCTCGACACCCCCTGGGTCTACGACAGCGTCGGCGAGCCGTGGAAGACGCAGCAGGCCGTGCAGGAAATCAGCAGCCGGCTCTACGCGCTCACGCCCGGTGGTGAGCCCGGCAACGACGACCTCGGCGCGATGAGCTCGTGGTACGTCTGGGCCGCGCTCGGCGTGTACCCGCAGACCCCGGGTGAGCCGATGCTCGTGCTCGGAACGCCGCAGTTCGCGCATGAGGTGATCCACGGCGCGTACGGCCCGCTCGTGATCAACGCGCGCGGCGCCGGAGACACCTACGTACAGAGCCTCGCCGTGGACGGCCAGAGCACGAACAAGACCTGGATCGATCTCAGTCGGACGCATGAGCTCGACTTCACCCTCTCCACCAGCCCGAATACGCACTGGGGTACGGGATCGGCCGATGCGCCGCCGTCCTTCGGCGCCGGCCCGGTCAGCTTCCCGCCGAGCACCCACGCCGCGCTCGACGTGACGCCCGGTCAGATCCGCATAGCGCCGGGCTCCAGCACGACCGTCACGGTCGAGGAGGACAACACGCTGGGCACATCCGGCCCCGCCGCCGTCACGTGGACCGCCACGGCCCCAGCCGGGCTCTCGGCGAGTCCCGCCACCTCCACGCTCACGGCCGGCGCCGGAAAGACCACGAGCACGACGGCCACCATCACCGCCGCCTCCGGCACGGCCACCGGCTACTACCAGGTCGAACTCGCCGCGCACGCGTCGAACGGCGCGGTTCTGCCGGACGTGTCGCTGCTGGTCACGGTCGCGGCGGCGGGCGAGAGCATCCCGACCGCATACGTCTCCAACTACAGCGACAACACCGTCACCCCGGTGGACACGCGCACCCACAACGCAGGTCCGGCGATCCCGGTCGGCGGCGGCCCAGACGGCATGATCGTCGCGGGCGGGAAACTGTTCGTGGCCAACAACAACACGAACAACGTGACCGTGATCGACACGAGCACGAACGCCGTCCTCGCGAACGTCCCGGTCGGTTCGGTCGCGGCCGACGTCGCCGCGACGCCGGACGGGAAAACCGTGTGGGTCACCAACTTCGGTGACGGCACCGTCCAGCCGATCGACGTCGCCACGCTCGCCGCGGGCAAGCCGGTCACGGTCGGCGGCCAGCCCGAGCGCCTGGCCGTCAGCCCGGACGGAACGCGACTGTGGGTCGCGAACCAGGGCTCCGGCACGGTGAGCGACGTGAACCTGGCCACTGACACGGTTAGTCATACGATCGCGGTCGGCGCGGCCCCGTTCGGCGTAGCCGTTACCCCGGACAGCGGCAAGGTGTTCGTCACCAACGGCGGCGGTTCCTCCGTTTCGGTGATCGACGCCGCGACCGACGCGGTGACCGCGACCATCCCGGTCGGTGCGGGACCGCAGTACGTGCAGATCTCGCCGAACGGTCAGACGGCCTACGTCGCGGACTCCGGCACGGGAGGGATTACGCCGATCGACGTGAGCACGCTGACCGCGGGCTCGTTCATCGCGACAGGGTCCGGCGCGTACGCGGTCGGGTTCAGCCCGGACGGGACGACGGCCTGGGTCGTCGACTCGAACGTCAACAACGTCGTGCCGATCACCGTGGCAGGCGGCGTCGCGGGCAGTCCGGTGACCGTGGGCGACGTGCCGGACGGGGTGACCGTCACGAACTGACCGAGCACGATCTGAGTACGAACTGACCGGGCGGACAGATCCGCCACCGTATACCTCGGTAAGGGCCGCCGAGCGTCGGCGCGAGCGACGTATCCTTGATGGCATGCGCGTTCGCCCGATGCTCGAGCCGCCCGCCGAGGCGGAGCGGCCCGCCCCCGACCAGCAGCTCAGCGCCGTGGAGTCCAGTGCGGAGTCCACCGTGGTGCTCAATGCGGCGGAGTCCACTGTGGTGTCTAATGCCGCGGACCTCGATGCAGTGGACATCGACGCGGCGGAGCCCACGGCCGAAGATGAGCTCGCGGACATCTCGGCGATGCTGGTTCGGCGCGAGGTCGCGGTACTGACCGGAGCCGGGCTCTCCACCGACTCGGGCATCCCGGACTACCGTGGCGTGACCGGCAGCCTGCGTCGACACACCCCGATGACCTACCAGGACTTCGTCGCCACCGCGGCCGGACGGCAGCGGTACTGGGCCCGCAGCTACCTCGGCTGGCGCACGATCGTCGGCGCGCAGCCGAACACCGGGCACTTCGCGGTCGCCGCGCTGGAGGCCGCGGGCTACGTCTCGGGCGTGATCACGCAGAACGTGGACGGGCTGCACCGTGCCGCGGGCTCTGCGGACGCGATCGAGCTGCACGGCGGGCTCGACCGCGTCATCTGCCTGAGCTGCGGCGCGCTGAGCACGCGCGAGGACCTGGACGAGCGGCTGCACGCGGCGAACCCCGGTTTCCGGGACCGTGCCGAGAGCGGCCGGATCAACCCGGACGGCGACGTAGAGCTCGACGACACACTCGTCGCCGGATTCCGCATCGCCTCGTGTACGGACTGCGGCACCGGGATCCTGAAACCGGACGTGGTGTTTTTCGGCGAGAACGTACCGCGACCGCGCGTACAGCAGTGTTATGACCTGATCGACCGCTCGCGCGCGCTGCTCGTCCTCGGCTCCTCGCTGACCGTCATGTCGGGTCTGCGCTTCGTCCGCCACGCGGCCAAGGCCTACAAGCCGGTCGCGATCATCAACCAGGGCCAGACGCGCGGCGACGCGCAGGCCGCCGTCCGCGCGAACCGGCCGCTCGGCCCCGCGCTCAGCCGCCTCGCCGCCGAACTCAACGCTCCGCTCGTCACTGCTTCCGTCGTCACAGATTCCATCGGCACAGCTTCGACCGTCACCGCCCCTTGACGACGAGATCGAGCCGGGTCCACGGGTCGGTCGCCGCGAAGTAGTACTTCTCCGAAGCCTGCCAACGCTGCTCCCAGTCGCCGGGCCCGTGATCGTGGCCGCGCGCGAGCATCCGCTCCATCGCGAGATCGAACGGCGTGTCCACGAACACGGTCAGGTCGTAGTAGCCCTCAAGCTCCGGTCGAACGGCTTGCACGCCTTCGACGATGACGAACCCGGTGTGCGGCACGCTGTGCAACTCACCCGGGACGATCCGCCCGCTCGGCCAGTCGTAACGGCGGTACGACGCGGAGTGCCCGGAGGTCAGCGGCGCGAGCACCTCCTCGCGCAACCGCTCCCAGTCGTAGTAGAGCTCGTACCCCTCGGCCGGGCCCAGCCTCAGCCGCTCCTCGGGGTCCATCTCGCGGTAGAAGTCGTCGCCGTTCACGATGGTCGCCGCCGTCGCCCCGTCCGGGCCGCCGAGCAATTCGGCCAGCTCCCGGGCCAGCGCCGACTTCCCCGAACCGCCGGTGCCGTCGATCCCGATCAGTGCGAAGCCGTCGAGCGTGCGCGAGGAGACCTCCGCAGCGATGAGTGTTGCTGATTCACGTGCAGAGGTCACATTGCATGATTGTTGCGGGGGCAAGCCTTCTGCGCCAGCCGGTACCAAGATTTCGTTGAAAACCGGACCGGCCACGGCTCGTGCTACGACCTCTGCCGCTGCCCGTGCCGCGGCTCGGGTTACAGCTCGTCACATTCGAACAGCCGATTGATATGCCCGCCGAGCTCCGACCAGTGCCGGGCCGAGAGGTCGGCGGCGGCACGGGCATCGGCGCGGGCGCAGAAGGTGAGCAGGCGGTCGTGGTGCTCGACCGTGTTGCGGCCGCCGAGCAGGGTGGTGAACTTGCGGTACAGGATCCGGTGGATCTGCGGGTGCAATTGCTCGACGACGCGCCGCAGCACGGGATTGTCGGCGACAGCCAGAGGCACGGCGTGGAAGCGGTCGTCGGCCTCCAGCGCGGCGTCGGTGTCCTCGGCGGCGACCGCGCGCTCGAAGTCGCGGTTCGCCTGGCGCATCCGCTCGAGATCCTGCTTCGTCAACAGCGGCACCGCGGTCTCGACGGCGAGCCGGTCGAGGGACCGCAGCACCGCGAGCGTCTTCTCCACGTCGTGCCGATTCAGGGACGTGACACGCGTGTAGACGCCCGGCTTCGCCTCGACGAGACCGCTCTCGACGAGCCGGGCCAGCGCCTCGCGGACCGGGGTTCGGCTCAGGCCGAGGCGCTCGGCGAGCTCGGCGTCCCTGACCCGTTCGCCGGGCGCCAGTTCGCCGCGCACGATCGAGTCGCGCAGCCGCTGGAAGACCTCGTCGCTGAGCAACCGCCGGGCGACCGGGCTGTTCAGTGTCAGGGTGCGCACGCCGCCCGTCCGCCCGTTCACGCCGCGGGTTCCGGCTGCTGCCGCGCGGCGTACCCGCGCGAGCGGCGGATGAGTGCCTGTGCCAGCACGACGGCCGGGTCGAGCAGCGGCACCGGGATCGCGCCCGGCGCCAGGCCCAGCGGGATCTCCGTGCACCCGGCGATGATCGCCTGCGCGCCCCGGTCCACCAGCCGCATCGCCGCGCGCCGCAAGGGTTCGGCGGCCGCTATGCCGCGCTCGCCCGCCTTGACCGCGCGAATCGCGGCCGTCACCTCTTCGTCCTGGCTGGCCGGGTCCGGCAGCAGGATGTCGATGCCGACGGGCCCCAGCCACTGCCGGTACAGGCCCGCGCGCACCGTGCCCGTGGTCGCCAGCAGCCCGGCCGTGCGCACCGGCGGCTCCAGGGTGACCAGGTGCCTGGCGACCTCGTCGATCATGTGGATGATCGGCAGCCCGACGCGGTCGGCGATGCGCGGCACGAAGGCGTGCGCGGTGTTGCACGGGATCGCGATCACGGTGGCGCCCGCCTTGCGCAGCACCCGGCAGCCGTGCAGCAGCCACGGCGTCGGGTCGGGGCCGAGGCCGAGCAGCGCCTCGGTGCGATCCGGGATCGTCGGGTCCGACCAGATGACCGCCCGCAGATGGTCCTGGTCGCTGTGCACCGGCGTCATCGAGACGAGTTTGCTGTAGAAGTCGGCCGTGGCCGCCGGGCCCATTCCGCCCAGGATGCCGATGATCTCTCCCGAGCCGGACCGGCCGGCGTGGCCGTTCACCACAGTGCGCCTCCCGTCGAAGCGGACCCGCGGCTGCCCATGCCCGCGCCCGGCGCCAATATATTGCACTCTGCGTATCACAGTGCAATCGGCGGCGAACGCCAGGGCCGGGCGCGCAGACTACCGCGCCCGGCGTAACCGCTTGGGTCGATTCTTACTCGGCTGCCGCTCGTGCGCCCGCATTCTGACGCGGCGCCGGTTCCCCGGCCAGGTCGGGCGCCTCACCTGACACTTCGTCAGCGGCGGCCTGATGGCGACGCACCGTCGGGATCAGCAGCGCGGACAGCGCGGCGAACAGCGAGGCCGCCGCGAGCAGCCAGAACACATGCGTGTAGCCGGAGTCCTTCGGGATCGGATGGGCCGTCGTGACACCGGACGCCAGCACGCTCGCGGCCACGCTGCTGCCGATGGCGCCGCCGATCGTGCGGATGTTGGCGTTCATGCCGCTGGCCACACCGACCTGCGCGGGCGGGACCGACTGGACCACGATCGCGGACATCGAGGAGAACGCCAGGCCGATGCCGATGCCGAGCAGCGCCGAAGCCAGGTAGATCTGCCAGCTCGCGTTGTGCCCGAGCGCGAGCGCGACGAAGCTGGGGATGCTGACCACGCAGCCGAGCAGCAGCACGGCCTTGAGTCCGATGCGCTGGGCGAGCGGCGCTGCGGCGATGCCGAACAGGAACATGCCGATCGTCATCGGCAGCAGGTAGATGCCGGACTGGGTGACGCTGGCGCTCAGGCCGTAGCCCGCGAGCGCCTTCGGGGTCTGCACCAGCTGCGGCAGGAAGGTCATGATCGCGTACATGCCGACGCCGAACAGCAGCGCGACCAGGTTCGTGGTCCACACGGCCGGGGCGCGCATCATCCGCATGTCGATCAGCGGCTGACTCGACCTCAGCTCGGTCCAGATCCACAGCGGCAGGCAGACGGCCGCGCCGACGAACAGCGCGAGCACCTTCGGCGAACCCCAGCCCCAGGTCGGGCCCTCGCTGACGCCGAGCAGCAGCATGACCAGCCACGCGGACAGCAGCGTGGCCGCGCCCCAACTGATTCGGCCGGGCGTGCGCACCGGCGATTCGGGAACCCACAGCCAGCACGCGACGGTGGCGACCGCGGTCAGGATCATCGGTATCCAGAACAACCAGTGGTAGTTCAGGTGCGTCACGATCGGCCCGGCGATCAGCAGGCCGATGCCGGCGCCGACGGCCATGGTGGCCGAGCCGAGGCCGATCGCCGAGTTCACCTTCGCGGCCGGGAACTCGTCGCGGATGATGCCGAAGGACAGCGGGAGCAGGCCGCCGCCGAGGCCCTGGATGACGCGGGCGATGATCATCAGGCCGACCGAGTGCGAGACGGCGGCGAGACCGGAACCGGCGGTGAGGGCGAGCAGCGTGATGATCAGCATCCGCTCCTTGCCGACCTTGTCGCCGATCCGGCCGAGGATCGGGGTGGCCACGGACGCGGACAGCAGATACGCCGTCATCAGCCACGTCACCGTGTCCTGCGTCGTGTGCAGATCCACGATCAGCGTCGCGAGCACCGGCGCCACGAGCGACTGCAGCACCGAGTAGGCGGAGATGCCGATCAACAGGACCGCGAATATGACGTTGTAGTGGGGACGTGCGGAGTCCGCCGGTCGTCTGCGCATGGTCAGTCTCCAGGGAAGAAGTGCAGGAGAGGGGGCGAGCGGCGGACGACGCTGTCCTGCCCGGTGATCACCTTAGCTGTTATTGGCGCACCGCGACAAATATGTATCAGGCATGTGTCAGCCGTCGATCGCGGCCAGCCCCATCCGCGCCGCCGCCCGCAGGGTGTCCTCGAGCGAGGGGCCGAGGGCGCCGGGCGGACGGCTGGCGTAATGCCGCAGCGCCTGGTGCGACGCGCCGAGAATCATCGAGGCGTTGACCTTCATCCGCAGGTCGTCGCCCGGCAGTCCGAGTCGTTCGCCGAGCACGTCGGCGAGCGGCTGGACCGCCTCGCTGAAGCAGCGCACCCAGACGGTGTCGAGCGCGGGCTCGGTGCAGGTGAGCCGGAGCAGGTCGAGGATCAGCAGGATGCGCGGGGCGGACGTGTCGCTGAACCAGCCCGCGTCCTCGGCCACGCCGACCAGCGGGCGATCGACCGGCCACTCCCGTACCAGGCGGGTGAACCGGCCCAGGCCCACGGACAGCAGCGGTGCCGCGCACGCCTCCTTGCTCGGGAAGTACCGCCAGAGCGTGCGCGTGGAGATGCCCGCGGCCTCGGCGATCTGCGCGGCCGACGTGCCGTCCACGCCGTGCTCGGTGAACAGCCGCACCGCCGCCATCGCGATCTCGAGCCGGATCTCCTCCTTGCGCGACTCGCTCAGCGGCGGCCTGCCGCCCCGCCGCGCCGGAGCCGTCTCGGTCGCGGTCTGCATCATCCGTGCCGCCTTCCGTACCCGTCCGTCACCATCCGCACCGCAGTTCTGCACCTCCATCTTAATGGCACAGACTGCCGGAAAGTCGAAGGCCGTTCGGACCGGGACCGATCGCCGCCCTGTCGCCGCCGCTCCGCCGACTCGGCTCCGCCGCGCCACCGCGGCCCGGCACGGCGGCCCTTGTCGGATGAGGAATCGTCAGCTAGAACCTCTGAGGACGCAATGACAACGTAGTCATCCGGAGGTCCGGCATGCATCCACCCACGGCACGTCCGCGATTCCGCGCCCTCGTCGCAGTGGCCTGCCTGAGTCTGCTCGGTATCGCCGCAGGTCCGGCGCGGGCCGCCGCGACGCAGGGAACGAATCTCGTGAGTGATCCGGCCTCGCTGGTGAACCCGATGATCGGCACCGGTTCCGGCGGCGCGACCGTCGGGCAGGTCGACACGTATCCGGGGGCGACCGCGCCGTTCGGCATGCTGAGCTTCAGCCCCGACACGCCCTCGCGGCCGGACGGCGGCGGCTACGACTACGCCGACGCCTCGACGCTCGGATTCAGCCTGACGCACATGTCAGGGCCCGGATGCAGCGCGTTCGGCGACTTCCCGATCCTGCCGACCGTGGGCGCGATCGGCGACAATCCGACGTCCGCGACCGACTCCTTCTCGCACGGATCCGAGAGCGCGAGCCCCGGCTCGTACGCGGTCACCCTGAATCCGTCGACGTCGTCCGCGATCCAGACCAAGCTCGCCGCGACCGGGCGCACCGGCATCGCGCAGTTCGCATATCCGCCGAGCACGTCCTCGAACGTGCTGTTCAAGATGGGCGATTCCGAATCGGGCAACGTCTCGGCGAGTGCTTCCGTCCTCAACAACCACGAGGTCGCCGGCACCGAGACCGCGGGCCAGTTCTGCGGGGCGCCGACGACTTACCCGGTCTACTTCGCCGCCGACTTCGACCGCTCGTTCTCGTCCTACGGCACCTGGCAGAACGCGCCGACCGGCGCGAACGCCTTCACCGAGCCGACCGGCGACCTCGGCTGGAGCTACCACGAGATCAACAGCGGCGGCAGCACACCGACGATCGGCGCGACGACCACGTCGGAGGGAACGAGCGCGGTCTCCTGGCAGCAGTCCGACGCACTGGCGAACACGTGGATCCAGGCCACGCCGCCCACGCTGACGCAGGGCGATTCCTACGAGGCCGGCGTCACGCTCTCCGGCAGCGGCGATGTCTATCTCGACTTCTACAACGGCCAGCAGGACGTCGACAGCAAGGCCGTCACTCTCACTTCGACGCCCGTCACGCTGACGATCGCCTCGACCGTCCCCACCGGCAGCATCAACACGCCGCAGTTCCAGGTGCGCACCGCCTCCGAGGGCGCGGTGAACCTCGTGGCCTCGAACGTCTCGCTGCGTCAGGAGTCCGTCGTCACCACGCCCGGCGCCTCGACGCCGGCGAGCACCTCGGGCCTGCAGTCCGGCGCGTACGTCAGCTTCGATACGACCACCCACAGCCAGGTCACGATGAAGGTCGCGATCTCCTACGTCAGCCAGGCCGACGCGCAGACCAACCTCGAAGCGGAGGACAGCGGCTGGAGTGAGAGCCACGTGGCTCAGAGCACATACAAGCAGTGGGACCAGCTGCTGAGCCGCATCCGGATCGGCGGTGGAACGAGCGATCAGCAGGCTGAGTTCTACACAGCGCTCTACCACGCCCTGCTCGAACCGAGCATCTTCTCCGACGCGAACGGCGACTACCTCGGCTTCGACGGCAACGTCCACCGCACATCGCACGGCCAGACTCAGTACGCGAACTTCTCCGGCTGGGACATCTACCGATCCGAAATACCCCTGCTGGCAGCCGTCGCGCCAGAGCAGACGAGCGAGATGGTCACCTCGCTGCTCAACGACGAAGCGCAGGGCGGCTGGCTGCCTAAGTGGGGCTTCGCGAACGACTACACGCAGGTCATGAACGGGGACGCCGCCGATCCGATCATCGCCGAAGCCTACGCGTTCGGCGCCCGCGACTTCGACACGGAGGCCGCGCTCGCCGCGATGGTCAAGGGCGCCTCGACCGTGCCGACGAGCAGCGACCTCGGTCAGGGCTTCTACGTCGAACGGCCGCAGTTGTCCGACTATCTGTCGCTCGGCTACGTGCCGAACACCCAGGAGAGCGACCTGTCCCCGGAGGACAACGGCGCCTCCGAGACCCTCGAGTACGCGAGCGCCGACTTCGCGATCTCGCAGCTCGCGGCGGACCTGGGCCAGTCCTCGACCGCGCGGGCGTACCTGCAGCGCTCGCAGAACTGGACGAACAACTTCAACACCGACACCGGCTACATCCAGCCCCGCGACGGCTCGGGCCAGTTCCCTGAGTTCGGGCCGACGACGGACGGCATGGGCAGCTTCGGCCAGTCCGGCTTCCAAGAGGGCGACGCGGCGCAGTACACGTGGATGGTCCCGCAGGACATCGGAGGCCTGGTCACGGCGATGGGCGGCGACTCGGCCGCGATCACCCGGCTCGACAGCTTCTTCCAGCAGTTCAACGCGGGCCCGAACGCGCCGAACTACTGGGCAGGCAACGAGCCCTCGCTCGGCACGCCGTGGATCTACGACTACGCGGGCGCGCCGTACAAGACCGAGGCGACCGTGCACGCGCTGCTGAACGACGTGTACTCGAATACCCCCGGAGGCGAGCCCGGCAACGACGATCTCGGCGCCATGAGCTCGTGGTACGTCTGGTCCGCGCTAGGCCTGTACCCGCAGACTCCGGGCACCTCGGTGCTCGACCTCGGCGCGCCGATCTTCCCGAAGGCGCTGATCACGCTCGCGGGCGGCCGGCAGGTCGTCATGAACGCGCCGGGAGCAACGGCGAGCACGTATGTCAGTGATCTGAAGGTCAATGGCACGGACTGGTCGAAGGTCTGGCTGCCCGGTCTCGCCACCCCCGGCACGACAGAGCTCGACTACACCATGACGAGCACCGCCGACCAGTCCTGGGGAGCCGCCGCGGCCGACGCGCCGCCGTCGTACTCCTCCGGCACGCCGCAGTTCCCGCCCGGCCGCAAGCCGACGATCCTCGTCCCAACCGGCGCGAACCTGCTCGGCGACACCCCGACCGGCCAGCTGAACTGGCAGGGCCCGGTGGAGAACGGCGTCGGCTCCGTGCCCGGCACGATCACACCGACGACCACGTCACAGGGCGCGAGCGCCGCCGAATGGACCGAGCCGAACGCCGATCCGAACACCTGGATCTGGGTCGATCCGGCGTCCCAACTGCCGGCCGGTCAGTACTATCAGGGCTCGGTCACGCTACAGGGCACCGGCTCCGTCTACGTCGACTTCTGGACCGGCCAACAGGACCTCGTGAGCGAAACCGTCCAGCTGACCAGCACACCGCAGACGCTCACCGTCCAGGGCGAAGTGCCCGACGCCGCCGGCACTCACCTGCAGGTGCGCACCGCCGACTCCGGCCCGGTCGATCTCTACGCCAGCAACGCATCGATCCAAGAACTGACACCTCAGCAGTAGCGAAGCGAGAACAAGGCGAGAGCAAGGCGAGAACACAGTGAAGGCGGGCCCGGGAGATCCGAGCCCGCCTTCACTGTGCTGCTGTTCCGCGCCGCTGATCCCGGCTGCTGATCCGGGGGAGTGAATCCGCGCCGCCGCACCGGGTGTCGGGAGCGCGCGCCGAGCCCGGCGGCGCATGCTGGCTCCTTGGAGGTGCGGTGTGATGAACGTGCGGCGCATTGCGGTGGTGGTCGTGGTCCGTCGCGTCGGGCTGCTCATCTTGATCGTCTGCTGCCTCGTCGTGCCCGTGGTCTCCATCCTCACCAACGCCTTCTCCGCGCCTGACAAGGGCTCAATGCAGAACTACTGCCCGGATCCGACCACGCCGTGCGAGCTGCCGCCGGTGATCCCGACCGGCCATCCCTGAGCGAACTCCGCGCACCCCCTTGTATATCTGATCGCCTTGAACTATTTTCTCGGCACGACCTCCGCCCCTCCGCCCCCGAGGAGTCACGCCGTGCCCGAGACCATAACCTCCGATCGCCCGACCAGCGAGCAACGCCTACGCGGCGGCACGCTCGGCATGGTCGACATCGCCGCCGCGACCATGGCCAACATCGGCCCGGCGATGAGCTTCTTCTTCGGCTTCGGCTTCCTGGCCGTGACCGCGGGCGTCGCCTCGCCCCTGACGATCCTGGCCGCGGGCATCGCGGTCGCCCTGCTCGGCAACACGCTCGCCCAGTTCTCGAAGGCGCACCCCTCGGCGGGCAGCTTCATCACCTTCGTCGGAAAGACCTTCGGCCCGACCAGCGCGGTGACCACGGCCCTGCTCGCCGGACTCGGCTACATCATCGCGATGGCCTCGGTCATCGCCGTCTCCGGCGGCTTCCTGGAGACCACGCTGAACCACTACTTCAAGTGGAACGTGCCGTGGATCATCTGGACCCTGCTGCTCACCGCGCTCGCCGTCGCGCTGATGATCCGCGGCGTCGCCGTCTCCACCAAGATCGCCGGATTCTTCTTCGGCATCGAGATGGTCGTCCTGATCGCGGTTTCGGTGATCGCGCTGGTCAAGCACTCCGGGCACCTGTCGTTCACGCCCTTCGAGCCCAGCCACATCACCAACGGCTTCAGCGGACTCGCCGCGGGCTTCCCGCTCGCCGTCTACCTGTTCATCGGCTGGGAGAACTCGGCCGCGCTCGCCGAGGAGACCGACAACCCGCGGCGCAACGTCGGACGCGCGGTCTTCCTGTCCATCGGCGTCATGTCCGTCAGTTATCTGCTCTTCTCCTATGCGACGCTCACCGGCTTCGGCTACAGCATCAGCGCGATCGGCAATTCGGCGGTGCCGTTCATCGACGTCGCGCAGGGCACCTTCGCCGTTCTCGCCTTCTTCGCCTACCTCGCCGGCCTGACCTCCACCGTCGGTTCGCTGATCGCCGGCGTGAACTCGCAGGCCCGACTCGTGTTCAACGCCGGACGCGAAGGCCTGCTGCCCTCCGCGATCGGTGAGGTGCACCCGACCCGGCGCACGCCCACCAAGGCGATCATCACCTTCGTCGGGATCTCGCTGCTGATCATCGGCGGCTGGGGCCTCGGCCACATCATCGGCGGACACGCGGGCGGCTCGATGGATCCGGTGAGCTTCTTCGCCGAGTCCTCGACCATGGGCACGATCCTGATCCTGCTTGTGTATCTGGCCTCGAACATCGCGCTGCCGTTCTACTACCGGCACTACCGGCCGAGCGAGTTCCAGTGGCTGCGGCACGCGGTGCTGCCCGCGATCGGCGCCGCGGCGATCCTGGTGCCGCTGTACTACCTGGTCAAACCCGGTCAGCCGGATCCGTACGACTGGTTCCCGTACCTCGCGCTCGGCATCCTGGTCGCGTCGCTGGGCTACGCGGCGGTGCTGGTGCGCCGCGATCCGACGCTCGGCGAGCGGGTCGGCTCGATCGTCGCGGACCATCATTCGTAGAGTTGCGACGTGGCGACGATGAACAAGACGGGCAAGTTCGGGCCCTACAGCGCGACGGGACACGCCCTCGCGCTGCCCGGCCCCGGTGCGCAGAGCGGGGCCGAACTCGTCCGCTCCCGCATCGCCCTGCACGTCGCGCTCGCCACGGTCCGACCCGGTGACCGGCTTCCGGACGTGGGCGTGCTGGCCGAGCAGTTGGGCATCGGCGAGATGACCGTGCGCCGGGCGCTGGAGGGCATGTGCCAGGACGGCCTGCTCGACCGGCGCCGCGGCCGGACCGGCGGCACGTTCGTCTCCGCCGACTGGTCACACGTCGCCGCCGCGCACCACGACGCGGAGGGCGCCGCGTCGATCGCGGGATTCCTGCTGCTGCTCGAATGCGGCCTGGTCGCGCACGCCTCCGGCGAGGTGGACGACGAACAGTTGGCGGGCCTGCGCAAACTGGCCGAGGATCTGGACGCCACGGCCGACCCGGACCGGCTGCGCGAAGTGGAGACGCGTTTCCATCTGGATCTCGCCGAAGCACTGGGAGGCCGCGGCATGCGCGAGGTGACGGCGGACCTGCTCGGCCGGCTGTGCCTCCTGCGCCCGGCGGCCGAGCCGGACACGATCCGTCGCCAGAACCTCTGCCACGTCGACCTGCTCGTGCACCTGACCGAGGGCGCCACGGACGCGGCCGTCCGCGCAGTCAAGGAACATATGTGAGCAGGCTTCGGTGTCTGCGATGTATAGACACCATGGCCGCGGCGGCACCATACTTGCCGCCGTGACGCCCATCGATCTCGCCGACGGCCGTGAGCTGGACATCCAGGTCACCGGGCCGCAGGACGGCATACCGCTCGTGATGCACCATGGCACTCCGGGAAGCATCGTCTGCTTCCGGGTCGTGGAGGAGGCCGTGCATCGCAGAGGCCTGCGGCTGGTGACGTACTCCCGCGCTGGCTACGGGACGTCCACGCGGAAGCCGGGTCGAACGGTCGCGGACATCGCGGCCGACGTGACGGCCGTGCTCGATCACATCGGCGCGGAGCGCTGCGTGACACTGGGCTGGTCCGGAGGCGGACCGCACGCGCTGGCCTCGGCCGCGCTACTGCCGGGCCGGGTCGTCGCCGCGACGACGATCGCGAGCGTCGGCCCGTACGGCATCGACGACCTGGACTTCTTGGCGGGCATGGGCCAGGGCAACATCGAGGAGTTCGGCGCCGCGCTCGCCGGGGAGCCGAAGCTGGCCGCGGCGCTCGACGAGGCCGCCGTGGAACTGCGTGGCGCCGGACCGGACGAGGTCGTGGCGTCGATGTCCACGCTGCTGCCCGACGAGGATCGCGCCGTGGTGGTCGGAGAGGTGGGCGAGGAGTTGGCCGCGCAGATCACCGAGGGCGTGCGGCTCGGCGCGGGCGGTTGGATCGACGACGACCTGGCGTTCGTGAACCACTGGGGTTTCTCAGTGGACGACATCACCGTGCCGGTATTCGTCTGGCAGGGAGACAGGGACCTGATGGTCCCGTTCGCGCACGGCCGCTGGCTGGCCGACCGGATCCCGGGCGCCGTCGCGCACCTGTTGCCGGGCGAGGGGCACATCTCGGTCTTCATCAACCGGGTGGACGAGATTCTCGGCGAGCTCGCCGCCGCCCTGAGCTGACTGCCTGGGCCGAGCTCAGGACGTGGTCGCGGAACGCGGCGGAGGCGGGCGGCAGTTCACGGTCGGTGAGCCAGGCCAGGCCGAGCTCACGCGTGCTGTTCACGTCCGTGACGTGCAGTTGCGGCGCCGGATCGGTCCCGGCGGCTTCCGCGTCCGATGTATCCGCCGTCGATCGTGACGTTGTCGGTGTCGGGGACGACGTGGCGCGCGGCGGCGGCAGCAGTGCCACGCCGAGGCCCGCCGCGACCAGCGCGCGCAGCGTCTCCACCTCCTCGCCCTCGAACGTGATCTTCGGGCTGAACCCGGCCTCGGCGCACAGCCGCTCGGTGAGCACCCGCAGCGCGTAGCCGCTGCGCAGCAGGATGAACGGCTCGTCGGCGACCTCCGCGAGCCGGATCCGCTTGCGGCGGGCGAGCCGATGCCGCGGCGGCACGGTCAGCAGCAGCGGTTCGACGAGCAGCCGACGCCACGTCACGCGCGGGTGCGCGAACGTCGGGCTGGTGATGATCAGGTCCGCCGCGCCGTCCACCAGCTCCTGCAGAATCGACGCCTCGCCGTGCTGGTGCAGCTCGAACCGCACCTGCGGATGCGCTTCGCGGAAGCTGCTGACCAGTGGCGGAACCAGCCAGGTACCGAGCGTGTGCAGGAACGCGAGCGGCACCAGACCGTGCGCCGGATCGACGAGCTCTGTGACCGCGCGCAGCCCGAGATCGTACTGATCGAGCGCCTGGTCCACGTGCTCCCTGAACAAGCGCCCGGCCGGCGTCGGGATGAGTGTGCGCCCGGAGCGGGTCAGCAGCGGCGTACCGACCTCGACTTCCAGCCTGGCCAGCGCACGCGAGAGCGCGGGCTGCGTGATCCGCGCGCGCTCTGCGGTCTCCGTCACAGTCGCGCCGTCCGCCACCTCCCGAAACCAGCGCAGAACCTGCAGCTCCATGCAATCCATGTTCTCACAGCATGGATCACGTGAGAAACAGGCATTGGACGCATGGCGACAGTCGGTGGATCATTGGACACAGAGCCCATCGCGCTCACCCTGCGGCAGCGCAGCCGACGGTCCAACAGTCGCCAAGACCCGTCGATCCCGCTGCCGCAGTCAGGAGAGCCGCGATCGTGACCATCGCCGCCGAACGCCGAGCCAC
>NZ_DASZKT010000275.1:0-40031 GCF_035552695.1 Actinospica sp. | reverse complement strand
GCCCGGCGGCGCCTCGGTCTGCGGCAGGCTGGCGCTGATCGTGCGGACGGCGGCCACCGCGGCGGCGATGGGCGGCGAGAACTGCTCGCCGTCCCGGGCGATCAGGACGCTGTGACGGACGGTCTCGACGCCGTCGATCGCGAGCCGGACGATGGCCGCCTCGTTGGTGGCCGGGGTGAACAGCGGGGCGATCGTGACACCCCAGCCGATCTCGGCCAGGCCCAGGGCCGTGCCGACGTCGTTGACCGTGGCGGCGGGTCTGGGTTCGAAGCCCGCGGCGAGGCACAGGCTCGTGGTCAGCCGGCCGAAATCGGTGTCCGTGCACATGATCCACGGTTCGCCGCGCAGCTCCTGCATGGTGCAGCTGCGCCGTGCGGCCAGCGGGTGGTCGGCGGGGACGCACAGCCGCAGCGGATCGTGGCTCAGCACCCATTCGCGCAGGCCCAGGGTGGGCGCGGTGCGCGGATGGGCGGAGCCGTAGCGGGAGATGATGGCCAGGTCGATCCGGTCGCGGTGCACCTGGTCGGCGCCGTCCTCGTCGGTGATCGCGGCGAGGCGGATCTCCAGGTCCGGGAAGCGGCGGCGGGCCTCGCTCAGCGCCCGGCTCATGATCCTCGGGCCCTCGCGGAGCGGGACGCCCACCCGCAGCAGCCCGGTCACGGCGCCGTCCCCGGCGAGCATGGTCTCGGCGGCGCGCAGCTCCACCAGGATCCGCTCGGCGTGCTCGACGAGCGCCTGGCCGGTGGGAGTCAGCGTGATCTTGTTGCCTGACCGGTTGACCAGCGGCGCGCCCGCGTCCGCCTCCAGCGCGGTGAGCTGCTGGGAGACGGCGGAGCGGGTGTAGTTCAGCGCGCGGCCGGCCGCCGCGATCGAGCCCTCGGACGCGACCGTGCGCAGCATGACCAGTTTCTTGACGTCCAGCACGCGTCAAATCTCCTAACGCTCCGGGGTGCTGATCGTAACGCCGATTAACTTGTTGGGGAATCCCGGCGCCGCTGTACTCGAGTCAGCACCTGACAACGGAGTCCTCAAGGAGCTGAGAATGTCTGCCTTCCGCGCCCCCTCGCGCCGCCCCAGAGCCGCGCTCGTCCGCACATCGCGGCGCCGCCCCCGTTTCGCCTTTGCCGCCGCCGCCGTCCTGGTAGCTGGCTCGACCGCGCTGGCCGGATGCGCGCCCGCGTCCTCGAGCGGATCGGGCGGATCGAACGCGGGGCCGATCACCATCGGGATGTCCCTGCCGCTGACCGGCCCCGCGGCCGACGTGGCGAAGGCGGGCTACCAGGGCTACGAGCTCTGGGCGTCCCAGGTCAACGCGTCGGGCGGGCTGCTCGGCCGGCAGGTCAAGCTGGACGTGCTCGACGACGGCATGGACCCGAACCAGACCACGACCGACTACACCCGGCTGATCAGCCAAGATCACGTGGGCCTGCTGCTCGGCACGTTCTCCTCGCTGCTGAACGCGCCGGCCTCGGCCGTGGCCGCGCGCAACCAGATGCTCTACGTCGAGCCCTCCGGCGGAGCCACGTCGCTGTTCCAACGCGGCTTCACCGACCTGTTCTTCGCCCAGCCGGGCACCACCGCGAGCCTGCCGAACCAGTTCCTCGCGTGGTTCTCCTCGCTGCCGGCGGATCAGCGCCCGAAGACGGCCGCCTACCTGACCCAGGACGACCCGAGCGCGTCGCCCGCGATCTCCGTGTTCGTCTCCAAGCTGCAGGCCCTGGGCGTGACGACGGTCTACAACCAGACCTACGACCCGAGCACCTCCAACTTCGACTCCATCGCCGCCGCCGTGGTGCACGCGCAGCCGCAGATGATCATCCAGGGCTCGGTGACCGACGACGGCGCGCAGTTCGCCCGCTCGCTGGAGAAGTTGAACTACAGCCCGAAGATCCTCTTCCAGACCAACTCGCCGACGGACGCGACGTACCCGAGCGCCATCGGGACGACGGACACCGACGGCGTCTTCACCGCCGAGGCGTGGAGCGCGGCCGCGAAATACCCGGGCAACGCCGCGTTCGTGACCGCGTATTCGAACAAGTTCGGCACCGCGCCCACCGAGGACGCGGCCAACTCGTACACGGCCGGTCAGGTGCTCGAAGCCGCGGTCAAGGCCGTCGGCAAGCTCGACCAGAAGGCGCTGGCGGCCTGGCTGCACACGCATTCCGTCGACACCATCGTCGGCCCGCTCACCTGGGACTCGACCGGCGACCCGCAGGGCTCGCTGATGCTCGCGCAGTGGCAGAACGGCACTTTGCAGGTAATCGACCCGCAGACGGCCGCGACGACCAAGACCGTGGTCTTCCCCAAGCCCGCGTGGAAAAGCTGATGACTGAACTAATCCAGGCACTGATATTCGGCGCGCTCATCGGCGGAGTCTATGCGCTGATGTCCACCGGCCTCACGCTCGCCTTCGGCGTCATGAAGGTGGTCAACATGGCGCAGGGCGCGTTCCTGATCGCCTCGAGCTACTTCTGCTACGCGCTCTGGCAGCACTTCGGTATCGACCCGATCCTCGCCGCGTTCATCGTCATGGTGCCGATGGCCGGGCTCGGACTGGTCTGCTACAAGCTGGTCATCGCCCGCCTGGAGCGCATCGACCCGGGCCTGACCATCGTGGCGACCTTCGCCCTGGCCCTGGTGACCGAGTCCCTGCTCGCGCTGACCTGGGGGCCGAACGAGGTGGGCACCACACCGTCGTACTTCAACCAGGCCTTCCACTTCTCCTCGCTGGTCATCCCGCGCGCACAGCTCTACGCGTTCCTGCTCGCCGCGGTGGTGACGGGCGCGCTGCACCTGGTCGTCAAGCGGACCTGGCTCGGTCACGCGATCATCGCGGCTTCGCAGAACCCTGAGGGCGCGCGCCTGGTCGGCATCGAGCCCTCGCGCGTCGGCGCACGGGTCTTCGCGCTCGCCGCCGGATCGACGGCCTTCGGCGGTGCGGCCCTCAGCTTCCTGTACCAGTTCACCCCGGATACGCAGGACGCCTGGCTCGGCATCACGCTCAGCGTCGTGATTCTCGGCGGGCTCGGCAGCATGCCAGGCGCGTTCGCGGCCGGACTGCTGCTCGGCGTGTCCGAGTCGCTGACGACGACGTACCTGTCGGTGCGCTGGTCCGCGGCGGTTCCGACGGTGCTGATCCTCATCGTGCTGACCGTTCGCCCGCAGGGCCTGCTCACCCGCGCCACCCGACAGGACGCCGCCTCATGACCCAGCCGACCTCTCCCGCCATAAGGACACTGCGACGCGCCTGGATCCCCGCGGCGCTGCTCGCGCTGATCGCCGTGCCGCTGCTCTCGGCGAACCTCTACTACCAGAACATGCTGATCATGACGTTCCTGCTCGCGATCGGCGCGAGCGGCTGGAACATCATGGGCGGCTACGCGGGGTACATCTCGCTCGGCAACAGCGCGTTCATCGGCCTCGGCGGGTACACGACCGGAATCCTCGCCGCGAAGTGGAATCTGTCGCCGTTCATCGGGTGTCTGGCGGGCGGGCTGGTGTGCGCGCTCGCCGCCGCCCTGCTGAGCCTGGCCACCCGCCGAACCCGCGGCATGTACTTCGTGATCGTGACCTTCGCCGCGCTGCAACTGCTAGAGATCGTCACCACGGCCTGGTCGGGGCTGACCGGCGGCAGCGAAGGCCTCGCGATGCCGGTTCCGAACTGGAACCTGGACTATCAGGACTGGCCGTTCTACTACCCGCTGCTCGCCCTCATGGTCGCCGTGATCGCGGTCTCGTGGTGGGTGCGGCGCAGCAAGCTCGGCCTCGGCCTGTTCGCGATCCGCGACGACGAGGACAAGGCCGCCGGCCTGGGCCTGCGCACCGCGCTCTACAAGATGATCGCCTTCGTGCTCGGCGGGACGTTCCTCGGCATCGCGGGAGGCATCTACGCCTACTACATCTCGTTCCTCAACAGCGCGGCGGTTTTCGACGTCGTGACCAGCATGCTCATCGTGCTGTGCGCGCTGCTCGGCGGCCGTGGCACGCTGTGGGGGCCGGTGCTCGGCGCGTTCATCATCGCGCCGATCAGCAACTTCACCAGCACGAACCTCGGCGGCGCGGACGCCGGGCCGATCAGGCTACTGCTGTTCGGCGCGCTGCTCGGCGGAGTGGCGCTCTTCCTGCCGCGCGGCGTGCTCCCGGCGATCGCCGCACGGCTGGCGCGCTCGGCCCCGGGTGCCGACCAGAGCGACGCCGCCGAGTCCGCCTCGACGTACGCCGCCGAGCCGGTTGCGGCGTCCACCGCGAGTGCCGTCGCCACGGCCGGATCCGGCGACGTGTTCGTCGCCACGGGCCTCGGCAAGTCCTTCGGCGGATTGCGCGCGGTGGACGGTGTCGACCTGTCCCTGGGAGGCGGCCGGGTCACCGGGCTCATCGGGCCCAACGGATCCGGGAAGACGACCCTGTTCAACCTGATCGACGGCACCGTCCCCACCCGCGAGGGCACGATCGCGCTGGCCGGACGCCGGTTGGAGCGCGCGGGTCGACCGGGCCGCGCGCACGCCGGCCTCGCCCGCACCTACCAGCTGCCCCGGCTGTTCCCGAGCCTGACCGTGCTGGAGAACATCGTGGCCGGCGAACGCGGCTTCTCCTTCGCCCGGCTGTGGAACCACCGTGTCAGCGCGTCAGAACACGAACGCGCCTCGGCGGTCCTCGACGAGCTCGGACTCGCCGCGTACGCCGACGCGAGCCCGGCCGATCTGAGCTACGGCCAGCGCAAGCTGGTCGAACTGGCCCAGGTCCTCTGGTTCGACCCGGCCGTCGTCATGCTCGACGAACCGGCCGCCGGCATCAGCCCCGCCCTGAGCGCGCGGCTGGCCGCGATGGTGCGGGCACTCCCGCCGCGCGGCACGGCCGTGCTGCTGGTGGAGCACGACTTCGCGTTCGTCTCAAGCCTCTGCCAGGACGTCTACGTGATGGCCCAGGGCGGCGTGATCGCGCGCGGGACGGTGGCCGAGATCAGCGCCGATCCCGCGGTCGTCGACGCCTACCTGGGCGACACCGTCGCTTCGCAGACCACTGGGAGCAACGCATGATCCGCATCGAAGGCCTGTGGGCCGGCTACGGCGGCATGGACATCCTGCGCGGCGTCGACCTGCGCGTCGAGCAGGGGTCGGTCAACTGCATCGTCGGCCCCAACGGCGCCGGCAAGTCGACCGTGCTCAAGACCATCAGCGGGCTGCTTCGCCCGAACAAGGGCTCGGTGCGCATCGACGGGGCCGAACTCGGCGGCAGCCGCCCGGCGGCGATCCTCGGCGCCGGAGTCGTGCAGGTCCCGCAGCGCCACGGACTGTTCAGCAAGCTCACGGTGCGACAGAACGTGCTGATGGGCGCGTACATCCAACGGCACCGGCGCAAGGAACTCGACCGCCGGTACCAGGGCCTGGCCGAACGCTTCCCGCTGCTGCGCGAGCGGCCCGACGCGCTCGCCGGCGCGTTGTCCGGCGGGCAACGGCGCACCGTCGAGTTCGCCCGTGCGCTCATGCTCGAGCCCAAGGTCGTGCTCCTCGACGAGCCCACACTCGGCCTCGACCCGGCGGGGCTGAGCGCCATCCGGGAGAGCATCCGCGCCATGCTCGGCACCGGAGTAACGGTCCTGATGGTGGAGCAGAACGTCCGTTTCGGACTGGAGCTCGCCGACGACGCCACGGTGATGAGCGCCGGGCGCGTGGTGCTGAGCGGGACGGCCGCCGCGATCCGCGACACGCCCGACCTGATGGAAGTGTTCTTCGGCGCCGCCCGGCGCCCGGCGAAGGCAGCGAACGAATGACCGCATATCTCGAAGAGTGGCGTCGCATCCCCACCTCGGGCGCCCGCGCCGTCGAGCCGTTCAATCTCGGCGGGCACGACCTGCTCGCCATCCCGCAGCTCGCCTACGACGTCGCGGGCACGGACGCGGGGATGAACGGCGGCGACAGCGACACGGACCTGCTCCTGCTTCGCCGAACGGCGGCCGGCTACGAGCCCTGGCGAACCATCCCGGCGCCCGGGGGAGAGGACGCGGAGTTCTTCCGCATCGGTGAGCGCGCGTTCCTGGCCACCGCCAGCATCCGCACCGGCGCCGGGCCGTACCGGTTCGCGACCGACAGCACCGTCTACGAGTGGACCGGAAGCGAATTCGAGCCCTTCCAGCGCTTCCGCACGTTCGCGGCCAAACAGTGGCGCCACTTCACCATCGGGCCGCGCCACTTCCTCGCCCTCGCGCAGGGTGTGTCGCTGCCGTCCACCGCCGCCGACAGCCAGCCGTCGCGGATCTACGAGTGGAGCGGCGAACGCTTCGAACCGTTCCAGGACATCGCGTCGCAGTGGGCGTATAACTGGCACGCGTTCGCCGTCGACGGAGTCCACTTCCTGGCGCACGCCGACCACGTCGCGCCGTCACGGCTCTACCGCTGGGCCGGCGACGGATTCGTGGCGCATCAGGACCTTGCCGAGGCTCACGGCAGGGCGTTCGCGTCCTTCGAGGCGGACGGCTGCCGCTACCTGGTCGTCGCCTGCCTCGTCGGTCCGTCGTATCTGCTGCGTTGGGACGGCGAGCGGTTCGCCGAGCACGCGGTGCTCGACTGGCCGGGTGCCCGCGAACTCGCGTTGCTGCGGACGGACACCGGGCTGTATCTGCTGCGGGTCAACTTCATCCTCGGCACGCCCGCCGACCCCACCACCGCACTTCACTCCCAGCTCTACCGCTGGGCGGACGGCGGGTTCGTCCTCGCCCAGCAGTTCCCCACCCACGGGGGCACGGATGTCGCAGTGCTGCGCGACGAGCGGGGAGTGCTGGTCGCGGTCTCCAACGCGCTGAGCGAGAAAGTCCGCTTCGCCACGGACACCGTGCTCTACAGATTCGAGGAGCCCCATGACGGCCGTATATGAGAGCCCTGAGTTCGTCCGCCTGTTCAACACCTACACCGCCGACCCGGACAGCATCGGACGCCGACTCGGACGCGCCTACGCCGCCGCCGCCCGCGACACCCCGCTGCTCGTCGCGACCGGCGCCGACTTCGCGCTCTACCCGGGTTCCGGCAAGGCTCCGCAGGTGGTCGGATACCGCCTCTCGCCGCGTGGATTCAAGGAGCTCACGGCCGTCTCCCACCTCGGGCCCGCCGTCGCGAGCCTCGTCTACCTGCGCACCGCGCTCGGCGACGCCTCGTGGCGCCCCGACGCGGAGCGGCTGCTCGCCGAGGTGAAGAACTCGCGCGCGGCCAACAGCGCACAGCTGTGGCGCGAGAGGATCGCGGTCGAGGCCTACCAGGGCCGCGAGCAGCAGATCGCCGCGATGGTCGACTACACCTGCGCGGTCACCGCGCGCTACCTCACCGCGGCCCTCGACGACGAGGATTATCTCAACCCTGAGACGTTGCGCGCCGACTTCCTCGAAGGCGGCGGCGCTCCGCTCCCGGTGCCGGTCAACCACGTGATGGTCGCGACGTTCTTCCTGGCGGGGCTGGACATCAGCTTCCGGATCGGACGCTGGCTGCGCGCCCAGGAGATCGACTGGGAGCGTGCCATGGTACTGATCGCCGGGCGCCAGGGCCGGCCCACGGCCGGGGTCACCTGGACCTCCAGCAGCGTCGCCACGTTGATCCTCGGCGCGTCCGCCCATCGGCTCCCGCTCGAGCGGATGTACCTGGCCCCGCACGCACCCACCTTCGCCTCGCCGCGCGACGGCGACCTGTCCGAGGTCGTCGCCCTCGAGGGGCAGTTGCGCGGAGTCTGGTGCGCCACCCGCGTCACGGTGGAACTCGGCGGTCGGATGTTCGAAGGCTACCCGCGCTACGCACCCGCCTCGGTGAGCTTCCCGGACGTACACGACCCGGCCGTAACCGAGATCAGCGAGATGCCCGCGGTTCGCACCCGCGACGACATGCGCTCCCTGGTCACCCGGCTGCGGATGGTCATGGAAGACCCGCGCCAACTGCTCTCCGGCGCCGTGACCGACCTCGCCGTCGAAGCGCTCGGACAGGCGGACTGGGACCCGGCCGACGTCTACGTGCCAGGACTCACCGACGTGCACTACCCGACGGATCTCTAGGGAGCAGTGATGCACTGATGCAGTCAGTAATGCAGGCAGTAGTACAGGACTCTGATGCCGCTCTGCTCCGGCGGCTGCGCGCGGGAGAGCCGACGCTCATGCTCGCCATCCGCGGCGGCCGCACCGCGGAGGTGGTGCACCTCGCCCGATCGACGGGCCACCACGCGGTGCTCGTCGACCTGGAACACTCCTCGATGTCGACGGACACCGCGGCCGCGCTGTGCACCGCCGCCGACGCACTCGGCCTCACACCGCTGGTACGCATCCCCGAACGCGACTACGGGATCATCGGCCGCGTGCTCGACGGCGGCGCGCACGGCATCGTCGCGCCGCGCATCGAGACCGCCGAGCAGGCCGCGGACGTCGCGGCGGCCTGCCGGTTCCCGCCGCGCGGCCGCCGCTCCCAGATCGCGCAGGTCCCCGCGACCGGCATGCGCCCGGCTCCGGCACCCGAGCTCAATCCCGCGCTCGACCGGAACGCCATCGTGCAGATCCTCGTCGAGACCCCGGCCGGGATCGCCAACGCCGACGAGATCGCCGCCATCGACGGCGTCGACATGATCGCGCTCGGCGCCAACGACCTGACCGCGGAGCTCGGCGTGCCCGGGGACTACGGCGACCCGCGGGTGCGCGAGGCCGTCGCCACGCTCGGCGAGGCGTGCCGCAAGCGCGGCAAGCTGCTGATGGTCGGCGGCATCGCGGATCCGGCGCTGCTGCTCGCGCTCTTCCCGCTCGGCGTGTGCCCGCTCGTGATGACGGGCGCCGACACCGCGCACCTGTATCAGGGCATGAAGGCGAGCGCGGACCGCTATACCGCCGCCCTCGCGACCGGAACGGAGTAACCATGGCACCCGAATTCGCCCACACCACGCCCATGCGCCCGGCCGAGACCAACACCCGGCCGCGCCACACGATGCCCCCCCGCGCGTGCGACACCCACTTCCACGTGTTCGAGGCCGGATACCCGTGCGTGCCCAAGCCGCTCTACACCTTCCCCGAGGCCACCGTCGATCAGTACCTGGCCGTCACCGAGTGGCTCGGGATCGAGCGGATGGTCCTGGTGCAGCCGACTTACTACGGCACCGACAACACCCTGCTACTCGACACGCTCAAGCGCATCGGGCCGCGCGCCCGCGGCGTCGCCCGGATCGAGGACGACGCCTCCGACGCGGAGCTCGACCGGCTCGATGCGGCGGGCGTACGCGCGATCCGCCTCGACCTGTTCGCCCGCGCCGCCTGGCCCCTGGAGCAGATCACCGCTTATATCGAGGCCATGGCCGTGCGCGCCGGGCCGCGCGGCTGGCACCTGCAGTTCTACGCACCAGGCACGGTCGTTCGCGATCTGCTCCCCTTCCTCGCCGGCTTCGAGCACCCGTTCGTCATCGACCATATGGGGTACATGAAGGCCGCGGACGGGCTTACGGCCGAGGACTTTGCGCGCCTGCTGGACGTGCTGCGCGGTGGGTATGCGCACATCAAGCTCTCCGGCCCGTACCGGGTCGCGCCCGACGCGCCGCTCTCGGACGTCGCGCCGATCGGCAAGGCGCTGGTCGCCGCCCGGCCTGACCGGCTGATCTGGGGCTCGGACTGGCCGCACCTGCCCAACGGCCAACGCGACACCGGCGAGCTGCTCGACCTGCTGGCCGACTGGGCGCCCGACGAGGCGGACCGGCGCCGGATCCTGACCGGGACCCCGACGCGCTTGTTCTACGCACACTGATCTACGTATATGAAACACTGAGACGCCGAGAGTACGGAGAAAGACCGATGCCGCTCACCGATATCGAGGTCACGGGCAAGCCAGTGGAGCGCGGCGAGGAGATCCTCGCCCCGCAGGCGCTCGAGTTCCTGGCCCACCTGCACCGGCGCTTCGCCGAGCGCCGCGACGAGCTGCTCGCCCGGCGTGCCGAGCGCCGCGCCCGGCTCGCGGCCGGCGAGATGCTCGACTTCCTGCCCGAGACCCGCGCGGTGCGCGACACGGCGTGGCAGGTCGCGGCGGCCCCCGCCGACCTGGCCGACCGCCGCGTGGAGATCACCGGCCCGACCGAGCGCAAAATGGCGATCAATGCGCTGAACTCCGGCGCGAAGGTCTGGCTCGCCGACCTCGAGGACGCGAACACGCCGCACTGGCACAACGTCGTCTCCGGACAGGTGAACCTGTTCGACGCCGCCCGCGAGCAGATCACGCACACCGCGCCCGACGGCAGGCGCTACGAGCTGGCCCCCGACCGCCCGCACGCGGTGATCGTGACGCGCCCGCGCGGCTGGCATCTGCCCGAGCGGCACATCCAGATCGACGGGCGACCGGCGGTCGGCGCGCTCGTCGACTTCGGGCTCTACTTCTTCCACAACGCACGCGAACTGGTCTCGCGGGGGAGCGGACCGTACTTCTACCTGCCGAAGATGGAGAGCCACCTCGAAGCCCGGCTGTGGAACGACGTGTTCACAGCGGCTCAGGACTACCTCGAGATCCCGCGCGGCACGGTGCGCGCCACGGTCCTGATCGAGACCGTCCCCGCGGCATTCGAGATGACCGAGATCCTCTACGAGCTGCGCGAGCACGCATCCGGCCTGAACGCGGGGCGCTGGGACTACCTGTTCAGCCTCATCAAGAACTTCCGGGACGCGGGCCCGCGCTTCGTCCTGCCGGACCGCGACGGCGTCTCGATGACCGTGCCTTTCATGCGCGCGTACACCGAGCTGCTGGTGCGCACGTGCCACGAGCGCGGCGCCTTCGCGATCGGCGGCATGGCCGCGTTCATCCCGAGCCGCCGCGATCCCGAGGCGAACGAGAAGGCCCTCGCCAAGGTCCGCGCCGACAAGGAGCGTGAGGCCGGCGACGGCTTCGACGGATCCTGGGTCGCGCACCCCGACCTGGTGCCGGTGTGCCGCGCGGAGTTCGACCGCGTGCTCGGCGAGCGCCCGAACCAGCTCGCGCGCACCCGCCAGGAGGTCGAGGTGACGGCCGATCAGCTGCTCGACATCGCGTCCACCCCCGGCCAGACCACCAAGGCAGGCCTGCGCGCGGCCGTCGACGTGGGCGTGCGATACCTCGTCTCATGGCTCTCGGGTACCGGCGCCGCCGCCATCCACAATCTGATGGAGGACGCCGCGACGGCCGAGATCTCCCGCTCCCAGATCTGGCAGTGGGTCCGCAACGAAGTCCGCCTCGACGACGGCGAAACGGTCACGCCGGACCTGGTCCGCAGCGTGCTGGCCGAGATCCGCGCCGCCTTGGCCGCTGAGGCGGGCGGCGATGGCCAGTTCGCGCACCTCGACGTGGCATGCGAGCTGTTCGAGCAGATCGCCCTCGGCGCGGACTTCGTGGACTTCCTCACGCTCCCCGCCTACGAGCGAATCGACTG
This sequence comes from Actinospica sp., assembly GCF_035552695.1. Classification (NCBI taxonomy): domain Bacteria; kingdom Bacillati; phylum Actinomycetota; class Actinomycetes; order Catenulisporales; family Actinospicaceae; genus Actinospica; species Actinospica sp. The sequence continues at coordinate 28,637 of NZ_DASZKT010000275.1, read as the reverse complement.
AGACGTGCTCAGCGAGCCGGGTGGGGCCGGGCACGGATGGTGCCGCCGCGCTCGGCTGACACGAGCAGGTTAGGACCGCTCCAGGCAAGCGCGGTGACCGGTTCGTCGTGCTCGTATTCGACGGCGGGCCGTTGGCGCGTGCCGGGTCGGCCGGAGGCGGCGCGCCACACGGCGAGCCGGCCTTCGTCGCCGCTGCTGGCCAGGATCGCGTCGGGGCCGGGGCGCCAGGCCAGGGCGGTGACGGTTTCGTGGGCGCGCAGCATCTTGGGCCGGGTGCCTTCCGGGCCCTTGCCGGAGAAGTCCCACAGGGTGATGTCGGGGGAGCCGTCGGAGGCGAGGTAGCGGCCCGTGTCGTCGAACACGAGCCGCGCGATCTTGTCCGGGTAGCCGGACATGGTCAGGTCCGCCGCGTCGCGGATGCGCCAGATGTGGATGCTGGCGTCCTGGTTTCCGCTGCACAGCCACTTCTCGGCCGGGTCGACGGCCAGGCGCAGGTGCGAGCCGAGGTACCGGTACTCGGCCACGGGCGCGCCGGAGTGCCGTTCGTGGCAGTAGACCCCGCCGTAGGCGGCGAGGGCGAGGCGCCTGCCGGCTCGCAGCCATCTGAGATCGGTGACGGTGCTGGGGCAGGGATCCGTCCGCCAGAGCAGCGTGCCTTCGGCGTCCACAATCAGTGCCCTGCGTCCCGAGGCGACGGCCAGCCGGGGTTCGTACGCGGCGGCGGCGCCCCGGCCGCCGCTCCAGCGCGCGGCGTTCGACCACGCTCCGGTCTCGAAGATCAGGGTTCGTCGGTCGCTGCGGCGCCAGAGCGCGTGCCCGTTCGGTCCGGTCAGCGCGAGGTGCGCGCCGTCGGCGGAGAAGTCCGCGGCGAGCAGGCCGCCGGGAAGAGTCATGGTGGCGACCGGGTTCCCGTCGCGCGCGTCGAGGACCCACGCGGTTCCGCCCGCGCCGGCCACCGCGATCAGGTCGTCGGCGGTCGTAATCGCAACGGGCGCGTCGTCGACCTGTTGCGTCCAGCCGATCGCGCTGCCCGCGCCCGTCGTCAGGGTGCTGTTGCCGCTCATGCCGAGGCTCCCGCCACGGCGCGCTGACCGGCCTTCTTAGCGCGTCCGCGGACCGGCGCGAGACAGGCGGCGAAGCTGTCGTTCAGCTCGGCGCGGTCGAGGTTGCGCCCGATGAACACGAGGCGGTTGCCCCGGGTCTCATCCGCCCGCCATTCGCGGCCGTTCTCGGCTTCGAGCAGCATGTGCACGCCCTGGAATACGTATTGGCGATCGGATCCGGCCAGGGCAACGATCCCCTTGGAACGGAAGATGTCCACGCCACGGGTGCGCAGCAGGGTGCCGAGCCAGGTATCGAGCTTGCGCTGATCGAGTTCGCCGGGCAGGTCGATGCCGACGGAGGTGACACTGGCGTCGTGCTGGTGCTCGGTCTCGGTCAGGAACGCCGGATCTGTCTGCAGGACGCGGTCGAGGTCGAAGGCGTGCACGTCGAGTACCTCGGCCAGCGCGATGTCGGCACGCCGCGCGGGCAGGATGTCGGCGAGCGCGTTGATCGAGCGAAGCCGCCAGATCACCGTGGCCAATCGGTCCTGATCGACCAGGTCGGTCTTGTTCAGCACGATCCGGTCGGCGAACGCGACCTGCTCGATCGCCTCGTTCTCCACTCCCGCGGGCTTGACCTCGTCCAGGTGCTCGAGGATGTGCGCGGCGTCGGCGACGGTGACGATCGCGTCCAGCCGCAGTTGCGCGGCGATCTCGTCGTCCATGAAGAAGGTCTGGGCCACGGGCGCGGGGTCGGCCAGACCGGTGGTCTCGATCAGGATCCGGTCGAAGCTCTCGCGGCGGCGCATCAGGGCGCCGAGGATGCGGATCAGGTCGCCGCGCACGGTGCAGCAGATGCAGCCGTTGTTCATCTCGAAGATCTCTTCCTCGGCGTCCACGACCAGGGCGTCGTCGATGCCGACCTCGCCGAACTCGTTCTCGATCACCGCGATGCGCAGGCCGTGGTTCTCGGTGAGGATCCGGTTGAGCAGCGTGGTCTTGCCGGAGCCGAGGAATCCGGTCAGCACGGTGACCGGTACGCGGGTGTCGCGCTGCTCGTCGGGCGCGTCGAGCGCGTCGGGCGTGGTGCGTGTGGTGGTGGGGGGCATGGTTGGCGCCGTCTCTTTCAGGATGCTTGTACGTGGCCGACGGGTTGCGGGGTGGGTTCAGTCGCAGCGTCCGCATATGCCGGAGAGTTCCAGGGTGTGCTGCAGGTCGGCGTAACCGGTGTCCCTGGCCAGGCCTCTGGCCCAGTCCTCGACGAGCGCGGTGTCCACCGGCTCGCTGCGTCCGCAGGTTCGGCAGATCAGGTAGTGCCGGTGCTCCTCGCCCGGCCGGTGCCGGTAGAGGCGTTCGCCGTGCGGCTCGCGCACGGTGTCCGCCCGCCCGGTCTCGACGAGCGCGCCGAGCGCCCGGTAGACGGTGGTCAGCCCGACCCGCGATCCGGCGGCCACCAGGGCGGCGTGCAGTGCCTGCGCGCTGACGAATCCATCGCTGTGGATCAATGCCCGCTGCACTTCGGCACGCCGCGCCGTTCCGCGCCGAGCGACCGGCCGCCGGTCAGCGGGGCGACGGGCGAAGAGTTCCGCCGCCGTGTTCTCGAGGTCGACCATGTCCTGCTCCTGCCGGTGTCCGCCGTCTGGGGAGCCGTCTGCGTCGAGGGTATATGGAAATGGTTCCCGTTTTCAACTGGCCCTCGAGCGTCGGACTTGACAGGCCGTCAGGTCATGGCGAAGTCTTGGTAGATGAAAACGAAAGTCGTCTTCAAATGATGGGTGGGGCTGCGATGAAGGTCGCGTCCGCGGGCAAGGGCGGCAGCGGCAAGTCGACGCTCTCGGCGCTGCTCGCCCGGGCTTCGTGCCAGGCCCGACGGCGCTGAACGCGGCGCCGAATCCAGTGGCCGACAATGTCGCCGACGCCCGCACCGCCGCCGCACCCGTGCCGGCTTGATCTCCGTTCGCCGGCACCCGGCCGGCGAGTTCGCAACCCGCGATGAAAGGACCCTGTCGATGTCTCTCGACGTCTCCGACGAACTGCTCGCCCAGGCCGAGGCCGGCGAGGTGGACCCGGCCGCGTTCCTCGACACGGTGCGCACCTCCCTGCCGTATGCCTACGCGATGGTCGAACGCCTCTCCGCCGATCTGAACGCCGGGCGCTCCGTGGCGGGCCGGGCGTTCGCCGACAACGTCGTCGCCCCCGAGTCCGAGGCCGAGCGCGGCCAACTGCTGCGCGCCCTGGCCAGCAACTCGATCCGCGCCAGCCTCGAATCGCACTTCGGGGTCGCGCTCGCGTTCCAGAATTGCCACCGCCTGGCCGCCTTCCCGGCCGGATCCGAGCAGACGGCGGACTACCACAGGTTCACCTCGCAGCGCGCCCAACTGCTCAACCAGTCCCCGCTGCTGCGCGACTGCTGATCCGCCCGCGCCACCTTCCAAGCGGCACCCGACGGCCGCGCACCGCCGAAGCGAGGCGGTGCGCGGCCGTCCTCGTGCGTCCGGGCGGAAATCCGTCGCCGGGCCCTAGACAGTGAACATGGAAATCATTACCATTTGCATATCCGGCCGGTACCCGTTCGCCCGGCCTCCGCGAGCGCTCGCCCTCCATCCTCTCGTCGCCTTGGGAAGGCTCCATCGTCATGCGCATTCGACCTGCCACCCGCCAGACCCGTGCCGTTCTGCTGGCCGCAGCCCTCGCGTCGGTCGCGGCGCTGGGCGCCGCATGCTCCAGTTCCGCCGCGAGCCAGAACGCGTCGAGCAGCAAGATCAACGCGGTCGGCGCGGAGAACGAGTACGCCGACGTCATCAGCCAGGTCGGCGGCCAGTACGTCAACGTCTCGGCGATCATGAGCAACCCGGCCACCGATCCGCACACCTTCGAGGCCAGCCCGCAGGTCGCGGCCGAGGTCTCCGGCGCGCAACTGGTGGTGCAGAACGGGATCGGCTACGACGACTTCATGACGAAGATCGAGCAGAACAACGCCGGGGCCAACCGCAAGGTCGTCAACGTGCAGAACCTGCTCGGCCTGCCGGACTCCACGCCGAACCCGCACCTTTGGTACAAGCCCTCGACGATGCCGGCCGTCGCGGCCGCGATCGCGAGCGACCTCGAGACGCTCGACCCGGCACACGCCGCCGCCTTCAAGGCGAACCTCGCGACGTTCGACAGCTCGCTCGGCGCCTGGAACACCGCGATCTCCCAGCTCAAGGCCACGTACGGCGGCGCCGCGGTGGCCACCACGGAACCGGTCGCCGACTACCTGCTCGACGCCGCGGGCATCAAGAACCTGACCCCGTTCGCGTTCCAGGCCGACGTCATGAACGGCACCGACCCCTCCCCGCAGGACGTGTCTGCCGAGCAGGCGCTGTTCACCGCGCACAAGGTGAAGGCCTTCGTCTACAACCAGCAGGTCACCGACTCGCTCACCCAGTCGCTGCTCGCCCTGGCCAAGTCCGACGGCGTCCCGATCGTCGGGGTCTACGAGACGATGCCCACCCCTGGCTACGACTACCAGAAGTGGATGCTCGCCGAGGTCAGCGCCCTGAGTAGCGCGATCGGCTCCGGCGCCTCCGCCCCCACCCTGTAGAAGCGGCGGACACCCATGACGGGCACAAGCAACGAGATCGCGCCGCGCGGCCCCGAGAACGTCCTCGCCCTCGACGAGGTCTCCATCCGCCTCGGCGGCCGCCAGGTCCTCGACCAGGTCTCCTTCGCCCTCGCGGCGGGCGAGTTCACCGGGCTGATCGGCTCGAACGGCGCCGGGAAGACCACCCTGCTGCGCATCGTCATGGGGCTGCGCGCCGCGGACGCCGGAACCGTGCGGGTCGGCGGAAAACCGCTGACCCGCCGGGCCCGGGGTGTCGGCTACGTCCCGCAGAAGATCCAGATCGAGCCGGACGCGCCGCTGCGGGCGCGCGACCTGATCGCCCTCGGCCTGGACGGCGAGAAGCTCGGCCCGCGGCTGCCTTCGCGCCAACGCCGCGCCACCGTCGAGCAGATGCTCGACGCGGTCGACGCCACCCGCTTCGCCGACGAACGCGTCGGCACCCTCTCCGGCGGCGAACAGCAGCGCATCCTGATCGCGCACGCCCTGATCGGCCGACCGCGGCTGCTGCTGATGGACGAGCCGCTGGCGAATCTCGACCTGCGCAGCGGCCAGGAGATCGTCGAACTCACCTCCCGCGTCGCCCGGGACCAGAGCGTCGCGGTGCTGCTCTCCGCGCACGACATCAACCCACTGCTTCCCGTGATGGACAAGGTCGTCTACCTCGCCGAGGGGCGCGCCGCCTGCGGCACCACCGACCAGGTCGTGCGCAGCGAGGTGCTCTCCGGCCTCTACCGGCATCCGGTCAGCGTCCTGCGCGTGGACGGGCGCATCCTGGTCGTGGCCGGATCCACCGTCACCGCCGACACCCTGCCCGCCGACACCTCGCCCGCCAACGGCGAACGCGCAAACGGCGAGCCCTTGGCGGTGCAGGCGTGATGCCCGGCTTCCTGCAAGCGGTATTCGAACCCGGGTTCTTCGCGAGCGGCCCGGTGCACGCCGCGCTGCTGACCGGAGCCGTCGTGGCCCTGATCTCCGGTGCGGTGGGTGTGTTCACCGTGCTGCGCAGCCAGTCCTTCGCCGGGCACTCCCTCGCCGACCTCGGTACCCTCGGCGGTTCTGGCGCGTTCCTTTTCGGCATCGGACCGTTGTGGGGCTTCATCAGCGCGGGGATCGCGGTCGGCGGCGCGATGGACCTGGCCGGCTCCGAGCGGCGCAGCGCCCGGGACGTGTCCACCGGCATCGTGCTCGGGGCCGTGCTCGGCCTGTCGGCTCTGCTGCTCTACTTCGACACCACCAGCAGTTCGACCACCGGGGTGACCATCACCGTCCTGTTCGGCTCCCTGTTCGCCATCTCCGGATACACCCTCCCGGCCACGGTCAGCTTCGCCGTGCTCGGCCTCGGCCTGCTCACGCTGCTCTACCGGCCGCTGCTGCTCAGCTCCGTCAGCCCCGACCTGGCCGCCGCCCGAGGAGTGCGGATCCGGCTCCTGGGCCTGATCTTCATGATCACCATGGGGATCACGGTCGCCCTCGCCTCCCTGATCGTCGGCACGATCCTCAGTCCCGCGCTGCTGATCGGCCCTGCCGCCACCGCATTGCGCCTCACCCGCCGCCCGATGGCGGCCATGGCGATCGCCGGGGCCCTGGGCACCGTCGCCACCTGGCTGGGCGTGCTGCTGGCCTACGACAGCTACCACTGGCCGCCGGTCGGCAACGGATGGCCGGTCAGCTTCTTCGTCATCACCCTGATCTTCGCCGCGTACCTGGGCAGCGGAGTCCGGTTCCGGCGCGCCGCCCAGGCCACCCGCCGCACGCCGCACGAAGTCATCGAGGCCGTCTGACGATGTTCGCCCCCTTCATGACCGACACGTGGATCACCGCGAGCATCGTCGCGGTCATCGCGGCCCTGGTCGGCTTCTTCGTCGTACTGCGCGGCGCCGCGTTCACCGCGCACGCCGTGCCCAACGCCGCCTTCGCCGGTGCCGCCGGCGCCAGCCTCGTCGGCGTAAGCAGCCTGGCAGGGCTCGGAGTGTTCTCCGTCGGCGGCGCCCTGCTGATCGGACTTCTCTCCCGCAAGGGCAGGCACGACGCGGTCACCGCGCTCATCGTCGCCTTCATGCTCGGGCTCGGCGCGCTGTTCCTGTCCTGGAGCACCGAATACGCCCCCGAGATCTACTCCCTGCTCTTCGGTGAGGTTCTCGGAATCAGCGCGAACGATGTCGGGCTGACCGCCATACTCGCGCTGGCGTGCCTGGTCGTCCTGGCAGCGAGCTACCGGCCGCTGATGCTGTCCAGCACGCTGCCCGAGGTCGCCGAAGCCCGCGGCATCTCCTCCCTGCGCATCGACCTGCTCTTCCTCACTCTGCTCGCCCTCGCCGCGACCATGGCGGTCCCGGTCGTCGGCGCCCTACTCATGTTCAGCCTCATGGTCGGCCCGCCCGCGGCCGCCCGCGCCGTGACCAAGCACCCCGCACCCGCGATGACCCTGGCAGTCGTCCTCGCCCTGGTCACCGTCTGGATCGCCATCGCGGCGTCCTACCAGACCAACTGGCCCATCGGCTTCTTCGTCGGTGTGGGCTCCGCCGCCTGGTACCTGGTCGCGCGCGTTTCGGCAGCGCTCTTCCACCTGTAGGTCACGACGCATGCGGCGCAGTGAGCTCATCCATCAGACCCCGCACTCGGCCCAGTGGACAGGCCGCTGATTGCGCTCCGATCGCCAAGCGCCCGTCGCGCGCAGGGGTCTCGGCCAGGTCCGCGGCGACGTCGGCGAGGGCGGCATAGGTCTGAGATAGGGCGGCGGCCTCAAGGGTGTCGGACGGCGAACGCTGGGCGGCGAGAGCCGATCTGCGGATCTGTCGCGTGACGGCCGCGTACATGGTGATCCGCTGGCGCGCGAGCACAGGGTCGTTGCGCAGGATGAACGCTCGGCCCTGGGAGTGGGTCAGCGGTCGGGCGACCAGGGAAAGCTGCTGCAGACGCACGTCGAGCGCGCGGGTGAGTGCATCGAGATCGCGGGTGCCCGGGCCGGGGGCGACGTCGGCGCGGTCGCCGGTCAGGCGGGCGGCGATGGCTCGCGACAGGTCGGCGAGTGCGGAGAAGTACCGGCGGCTCGCGACGTCGACGGTGTCACGCGTGCTGGTCGGCAGGACGACCAGTGCGACGGCGATCCCGATCGCCGCCCCGATCGCGGTTTCCTCCAGGCGCAGGACGATCAGGTCGGGGGAGTATTCGTGCAGTGCGCTGTAGAGCTGCGAGACCATGATCGTGACGAAGAAGATCATGCCTGCGTAGGAGACGCTCACCACGTAGAAGCCGCAGGACATGCTGGCGACGATCACCGCGAGCAGCCATATCGTGTGCCCTGCCGTGAGGTGGACGAGGCCCAGCCCGACGCCGAAGCCGAGCAGCGTTCCCAGGACTCGGTTGCCGGCCTTGATCGACGTCTCCGACCGGGTGGCGGTTCCGGTGAAGGCGATGAAGGTCGCGATCACCGCCCAGTAGTACCGGGCCTGAGACAGCTCCCGTCCGGCGATGATCGCGAGCGTTCCCGCGACGGCGACCTGGATGGCCTGCCTCGTCGTCAGCGGTATTCGGCTGAGCGGGCTCCAGCGGCCGCGCGCCGCGACGCCGCCGGCCACGGCAGGGGAACCGGGCAGGGCGCCGAGGGCGAGTCTGATGGCGGGTGAGAACTCCTCGGCGTCGTCGACCTCCGGCGGGGTGTCGGCGCGGGCGGCGAGGTCGACGTACTCCAACGCGGCAGTGGCCAACCGACGAGCGTGCACGTCACGAGGATGAGCGGCCTTATCGGGTCCGACCCGATCGAGGGCCAGCAGCCTGCGCGCGTGCGATGCGGCTGCCTGGTCCTCGCGCCGGGCAAGATGTCCCGCGATCCGCGCCGACTCGTCGGTCACGCGGTCGTCGGCCGGGATCAGTGACTTGGCCGCCGCCGCGAACTCGTCCACCGCGAGGTGGGTTTCGAGAAGCCGCCTGCGCAGCGCCGTCGCCGACCAGCCCGGCGGCAGGGCTTCCGGTTCCGCCGACCAGCCCTCGACGATCAGCGCCGCCTCGGCCAGCCGCGACTGCCGCGAGTGCAGTCTGCGGCCTAGCCGGGCCCTGCGTGCCTCGTCCGAGCCGGTCGCGAGCAGGTCCGCGCATACCCTTGCCACGGCCCGCGTTCGCGCGTCGAACGCGCGCAGCACCCGGCGCAGCGTACGACGCGGGTGGGTGCGCAGCACTGTGATGGACAGCAGCAGCACCCATCCGGTGGCGAGGGCGACATCGGCCAGCAGCGAAGGCATCTCGGACCAGCGCGCGTGCAGAAATGCCGCGAAGAAGTAGCCCATCCAGATCATGAAGCCGTGGAAGAAGTACGGCTGTCCGAACCGGCGGATGTACACCGCCACGAACATGACGGCCACGAACGCGGCGAGCGTCAGGTCGGCGTTCCCGGTCACGGCCACGCCGGGAACCATCCCCGCGCCGATCGCGATCGGGAAGAAGACCGCGATACGGACCTTCGGCCACGCGCGAGGTCCGGCCAGGGCCATCGACCCGATCATCGCGATCACGGTGCCCAGCAGCATCGCGATCACGATGCCTTCGGTGCCGGCATGGGTCGCTCGCGCGTATCCGTACTCCAGCCCGAGGGCGGTGGCCATCGCGGCCGCGGCGGACAGCGCCATGCGCAGTCGGTGCAGGCCCGGATCGGAGGCCACCACCCGGTCCCAGCTCTCGCGTGCCCAGCCGCGCAAAGCCATCTCCGCCCCCTGTTCTTCGACCGTGAGTCCCGCTTGAGGCGTCCCGGCCACCACCGGTATGATACCGACAATAACATGCATCGTACCGATAATCGGGAGAAGGCCATGGACGAGGCGCCGGCCCTGGCCGTCATAGAGCGGCAGACGGCAGTGCTGATCAGGAACATCGAGATGCTCTACCGGCGCACCGACCTGCACGACGACCTCGACCGGGCGTCGTATCTGCTGCTGCGTACGCTGGACGAGTTCGGGCCGATGGACATCAACGGCCTCGCCGCGTCCCTGGGCCTGGACCCCTCGACCGCCGGCCGGCAGGTCTGCGTGCTCAAGGACGCCGGGCTCGTCCAGCGTTCGCCCGCCCCCGAGGACCGGCGGCGCAGCATCATCACGCCGACCGACGAGGGGCTGCGGCGGATGGAGACGGTCCGGGTACTGCGCACCGAGAACCTGGCGGATCTGCTCGACGGCTGGAGCCAGGGTGATCTGGTCACGCTCGGCACGATGTTCGGCAAGTACAACCGCGCGATCACCGCGAAATACCTCGCCGGGAGCGTGGACGGGACGGATCAGCCCGTCGCCGCGCCGCGTTCGGCTTGAGAGGAGCCACGGATGTCCACTGACGAGCGGGAGCGAACCTCGGCGCGGGAATCCGCGCAGGGCCAGAGCGTGGCAGGGCTCTTCGGGCCGCTGCTGCGGACGGTGCTGGGCGGAGCTCCGCCGGTGCGGTTCGAGTTCTGGGACGACAGTGCCGCCGGCCCCCGGGACGGCTCGGATGTCGTCAAGGTGCTGTCTCCCGACGCGCTGCGCCGGATGATGTGGTCGCCCGGCGAGCTGGGTCTGGGCCGGGCGTACGTGGCCGGAGACCTGGATGTGGCGGGTGACGTGTTCACGGTGCTGCGCACCCTGCAGGGCGCCGCGTCCAACGACGCTCAGATCGGCATCGGCGCGGCATTCTCAGCCCTCGGCGTCGCACGCCGGCTCGGGGCGCTGGGTCTGCCGCCGTCCCCGCCGCCCGAGGAGGCCCGGCCCCGCGGCCGCCGGCACTCCAAAAGCCGCGACGCCGACGCGATCAGCCACCACTACGACGTGGGCAACGACTTCTACCGCCTGTTCCTCGGGCCGAGCCTGACCTACTCCTGCGCCCGCTTCACCGACGAGGACACGTCGCTCGAGGACGCACAGGCGGCGAAGCACGAGCTGATCAGCCGGAAGCTGGGGCTGGACGAACGCCCGGGGATGCGTCTGCTGGACATCGGCTGCGGCTGGGGATCGATGGCGCTGCACGCCGCCGCCCGGTACGGGGCCGAGGTGGTGGGCGTGACCATCAGCGAGGAGCAGGCCGCCGCGGCCCGGGAGCGCGTGGCCGAGGCCGGGCTTTCCGACCAGGTGGAGATTCGGCTTCAGGACTACCGGGACCTGGCCGGCGAGACGTTCGACGCGGTGTCCTCGGTCGGCATGTTCGAACACGTGGGAACCGAGCGGACCGCGGAGTACTTCACCGTGATCCGCTCGCTGCTGCGCCCGCACGGCCGGCTGCTCAACCATGCGATCTCCTCCGTCGGCGGTTCCGTGATGGGGAGCAAGTCCTTCATCGCGCGCTACGTCTTCCCCGACGGCGAGCTGCTCGACGTCGGCGAGGTCGTGCTCGCGATGGAGCGTGCCGGGTTCGAGGTCCGCGACGTCGAATCGCTGCGCGAGCACTATGCCAGGACCCTGCGGCATTGGGTCGCCAACCTCGAAGCGAACTGGGACGAGGCGGTGCGGCTGGTCGGACCCGCCCGCGCCCGGATCTGGCGGCTCTACATGGCCGCCAGCGCACTGGGCTTCGAGGACGGCGGCATCGCCGTCCACCAGGTGCTCGGCGTCCTGCCCGACCCGGCCGGCGGCTCGGGAATGCCCCCGACGCGCCGCACATGGGGATAGGTCCAGGTCAGAGTGCTGCGCGGTCGCGTCAGAGCCGAGCCTTGGCGGCCAGTCCGCGCAGCATCAGCCTGATCATGTCCCGCTGACGCGGCTCGTTGTAGATGATGAAGTCGTCGAACCGGTGCACCCCGCGCGTGGCGGCCACGGACCGGGCCGCGTCGCGGGCCGCGGCCAACTGGGCGACGGTCATCTGCGGGGCGCGCTCGTCCGGCTGGTAGGTCGCCCCGAGCGGATAGTCGCGGGCCGGGCGGCTGGTCATCTCGACATGGCAGCCGAACACGTGGCTGACCGGGTGTGTCTCGGCGAACGCCGTCATCCGGTCCAACGTGGTGCAGAAGGTGGGGAAGTCGAAGGCGTAGAGCCGACCCGGTAGGACGGTGTCCCCGCTGAACAGGATCGCGGTCCACGGGTCGTAGCAGGTGACGGCAGCTTTGTGGTGGCCCGGGGAGCCGAAGATCTCCAGGACTCGACCGCCGAGATCGAAGGAGACGGTCTGGTCCGGCCATGCGGCGGTGTCGAAGCCGAAGAAGTCCACGACGGCGTCGAGATCCCGCGTGACCATGATGGTGTGGGGGCGGTCTGCGAACTGGACGTCGCCCGCCACGTGATCGCCGTGTCCGTGCGTGTGGGCGACGACGAGTTCGTAGCCGTCCCGGGGGTGGCGCTCCAGCCATGCGGCAATCAGGTCGTCCACCGTGCGGCGCAGTGGGAATTCGTCCGGATCCTTCGTGGCCCCGCTGTCGAGAAGCAAGGCCCGCTGGTTGCCGAACAGCAGAAAGAGAAATGGCGCCTCGTAATTCGTGGTCTTGCTCTGCCGCAGAATCACGGTGTGCTCGTCATAGTGGTGGACCTGGATCGCGGGTTCGGAGCCGCGCTTGCCGCGACGCGTCCCGTGCTGCCAGACGACGTCGAGCGAGCCGGCCACCGGTGCCGCGCTCGTGAAGTCGATCAGGTCGTCAGTCCCGATGCCCATGCCCGTCTCCTTTTCGCCCTTGCCCATGATCGATGCTACTGGCGTTGCTACTGGTGTCATCGCAGTTCAGTCCGGCTGAGCGCTGGTCTGGCCGACTCGGCCGGTGTGGCGGCCCAGGCCGGCGCGCGTGGTGAGCACGACGTACTTGTCGCCGACGCCGATGTGACGGCCGCGGTCGGGGCGCCAGAGGTAGTCGCGCGCCGCGGGGGAGCGCACCGCGATCACCCGGATCTCGCCGGAGGCCTCGATGTCGCGCAGCGTGCTGCCGACCAGGTCCGAGCCCTCCTCGGCGACGAACTCGGCGACGAGCACCACGTGCCGATACACCGAGAGGGTGCCGAGCACCTCACGGCCCATCAGCGCGGCCGCGAAGGCAGGGGCGGCCAGGTACGAGACGGAGCGGGACGCCGCGTTGGTGAACGACTGGTAGAGCCGCGTCGCGAAGTCGTCGTCGAAGAGGCGCAGGACGATACGCACGTCCGGGGCGATGGCCCGCGCCTCGAGGCACGCCTCCAGGTTGGCCGCGTCGTCGCCGGTCATCGCGATCACCGCCCGGCTGCGGTGCACGCGCGCCTGGCGCAGATGGTGCTCAAGCGGCGCCTCACCGGTCAGCACCGGAATGTCCAATGCCTGAACTGCCAGAATGCCGCGTACGTTGACGTCGCGTTCGATGCAGACCACCGGGATGCCGAGGCTGTGTATCACGGTGGCGACACGTGTGCCGACGTTGCCGAGGCCGACGACGATCACGTGGCCGCGCACGCCGCCGCTCGGTTGGCGCGGTGCGCCGCGGCGCTCGGATGCCGCGTTCTCGACGAGGACGGCGGTGACGACGGCCATCAGCGGGATGCCGCTGAGCGTGATGGCGACCTGTGCGACGCGCTGCCACGGTCCGCCGACCCCGGCCGAAGGCGGCTGGCCGTAGAGGTCCGGCACCGCGGAGCCCGCGATGTCGAGCAACGTCTGGTACGCGGCCCACGCGAACGGTCTCGCCAGCGCCCAGATCAGCGCGAACGAACCGATGACCGCGACGGCCGAGCCGAGCAGCACCATCCGCAGTTGAACACTGGTGAAGAACCGCACCATGTCGATCAGTCGCCACCCCACCCTGGAGCCGCGTGAGGCAACCGGGTTCGGTTCCTCGTCCACGAAGCTCAGCACGGCGCGGCTATCCGGCTCCACGACCTGCTGCCGCTCGGTCCGGCCGATCCAGACGGCTGCGGGGCCCGGGGAGTCCGGCAGCATCCGCATACGTGTGAAGTCCTGGGTGTCGATGTGGTCGGCGATCGTGCACAGGAAGTCCTCGCGCTCGCCGCGCGCCCCGACTTCGACGCTCACGGCCTGGCTGCCGACCCGGACCGAGTTGGGCCGCCGCAGCGCGGCGTTGACGAACGCGGGCGCGGCGGTGGCGGATCGGGAAAGTGCGGAGCAGTTCTTCAGCAGCCGCTCGATGTGATTGCCGAGGCGCTGGTTGTAGATCCGCAACACGATGCGGACGTCCTCGTTCAGGGCCTGAATGCGCAGGGCGGCGTGGATGTTGCTCTGGTCGTCGCCGTCGACGAGGGCGATGCCGCGGGCGTCTGGCGCACCGGCGGCGTTCAAGACCTCTTCGGTGATCGTGGGGGCTATGACGACGGCGGATTCCCCGAGGATCCTGATGATCTGCGGCGCGTGATCGAGATCGCGGCTCGGCACGATGGCGATCACCGGCACCTCGTACTGCTCGGTGAGTTCGACGGCCAGGCGGTGCGCGAGCGTGTTGCCACCGCAGATGATGTAGTGATCGGCATGGTGTGGTTCGGCGAACTCGCCGGGTGCGCCGCTTCCGTTTCCACTCGGCGCGTCGCCCGAGTCAGGATTCGCCATGGTCACCGATAGTAGAGCGCTGAACGGCACTATGTACGAACACGATGATCGTATTCACTTGTCAGCCCCGCAGCGCGGCCACCGCCCGTGCGAAGTGATCGAGCGGCGTCTCGCCGACAGGGCGCAGCACGACGGTGTCGGCTCCGGCCTCCCATAGCGCGCCGACCTGGGACGCGACCGTGGCCGCGTCGCCGGAGGCAAGGAAGACCTCATGCTCGGGTACGTTGAGGAAACCGCTGAACTCGGCGCGGATCGGGGCCTGCGCGGCGCGCGCCGCGGCCGGGTCGGCCTCGAGGATCAGGTGCGTGAGCACGATGACTTCGTGCGCCGGCGCTGAAGGCCGGCTGGGATCGGGGCCCGCATCGTCCTTACGCGCACCCCGGCCCTTGTCGATCAGGGCTCGGATCCCGGGCAGCTCGCGCGGGCCGCGCCCCTCGACCACCAGGGTGCCGTCGGCGATGCGGCCCGAGATCTCCAGCGAGCGGGGGCCGATGACGCCGAGGACGACCGGCGGCGGCTGCTCGGGAGGATGGACCAGGCGGACCCCGTCGAGCCGGATCGCCTTGCCCTGCACGGTGACCTCTTCACCATGCAGGAGCGCACGCAGCGCGGCGGCGGTCTCCGCGAGCAGATCAAGGCGGTTCGGCACCAGCGCCCCGGCCTCGCGCATCCAGTCGATGACGCCGTGCCCGAGCCCTGACACGACTCGTCCCGGGTACAGCCGTGCCAGGGTGCCGACCTCCATCGCGAGCAGCGCCGGATTGCGCAGCGGAGCCGGGGCGATGCCGATACCCACGCGCAGCGACCGCGTCGCGGCGAGCGCGGTGGCGGCCGAGGCGATCGATCCGGCCCACCGCAGATCCTCGACGACCCACAGATCGTCCGCACCCAGTTCCTCGACGGCCCGGGCGAAGTCGGCGAGCTCTTCCGGCGGCCGCGAACGGTCGAACATGACTCCGATGCGCCGCGGTCCCGAGGAAGTTTCGATCACGGCCCCACGATAGCCCGCGGCGACGACGGCGTGGGCGGCGATCCGGCCGGGGCGGCCGTGCAGCGCGGCGCCCTGGTCCTGGCGGGGTACGCGGACCGCCGCCGGGTCCGCCCTCGGTCTTACCCCGCGCTCGGGGGATTCGGCCGCTGGGTGATCGTCGCGGGACGCGGCTGTCCGTAGCGTCGTCGACAGGCGGGGATGCCGCCGGACGAGAAAGGAGGATCGCGATGATCTCAGCGGACGGGCTGGTCAAGCGGTATGGAGAAAAGACTGCGGTCAAGGGGCTCAGCTTCGAGGTGCGGCCCGGGATCGTGACCGGGTTCCTCGGGCCCAACGGCGCGGGCAAGTCGACGACGATGCGGATGATCGTCGGCCTGGACGAGCCGAGCGCCGGGAGTGTGACCGTCAACGGAAAGCCGTACGCCCAGCATGCCGCGCCGCTGGGCGAGGTGGGCGTCATGCTCGAGGCGCGGGCGGTGCACACCGGGCGCTCGGCGCACAACCACCTGCTCGCCCTGGCCGCCACCCACGGCATCGGGCGGCGGCGGGTGGACGAGGTGGTCGACCTGGTCGGCCTGCGCGAGGTGGCCCGCAAGCGGGTCGGCGGCTTCTCGCTCGGCATGGGCCAGCGCCTCGGCATCGCCTCCGCGCTGCTCGGCGACCCGCGGACGGTGATCCTCGACGAGCCGGTCAACGGCCTGGACCCGGAGGGCGTGCGCTGGGTGCGCAACCTGCTGCGCGGCCTCGCGGCCGAGGGCCGCACGGTGTTCGTGTCCAGCCACCTGATGAGCGAGATGGCGCTCACGGCCGAGCACCTGATCGTGATCGGGCGCGGCGAACTGATCGCGGACACCTCGGTCGAGGAGTTCGTCAACCTCGCCTCGAACAACTCCGTCCGGGTCCGCTCACCGCAGGCCTCCCGGCTGCGCGGCCTGATCGCCGGGCCCGACGTGACCGTGAGCAGCGAGGAGACCGGGGTGCTGACCGTGACCGGGCTCGAATCCGACCGCATCGGCGTCATCGCGGCCGAACACCAGATCACCCTGTACGAGCTGGCCCCGCAGCAGGCCTCGCTCGAGGACGCGTTCATGGAGCTGACCCAGGACGCCGTCGAATACCGCACGTCCCAAGACGACGGCGCCGGCCTGCCGGTCGGCGCGGGAAGGAGCGCGGCATGAGCGCCACGACGCTCGTTTCGAGCACCGAGACCCCGACCGCCCCGACCGCGCACGTGCAGGTCCAGCGGGTCACCATGCGCCGGGTCCTGGCCTCCGAGTGGATCAAGCTGCGCAGCCTGCGCTCGACCAGGATCACCCTGCTGGTGGCCTTCCTGCTGATGGCCGGCGTCGGCATCCTCTTCTCCGCCGTCACGGCGAACCAGTGGTCGACGATGTCCGCCGGCGACAAGGCGGGCTTCGACCCCACCCAGGCGGCCCTGCGCGGCCATATGTTCGCGCAGCTCGCGGTCGGCGTGCTGGGAGTGCTGGTGATCAGCGGAGAGTACGCCACCGGGATGATCCGGGCCTCGCTGACCGCGGTGCCCAAGCGGCTGCCGGTGCTGTGGGGCAAGAGCCTGGTCTTCGGCGCGGTCACCCTCGTCGCCATGACCATCGCCTCGCTCATCGCCTTCTTCGGCGCGCAGTCCGTGCTCACCTCGCAGAACCTGCAGACCACCATCTCGGCCTCGGGCGTTCTGCGCTCGGTCCTCGGCGCGGGTTTGTATCTGACCGTGGTCGGGCTGATCGGCGTGGCTCTGGGCGGGTTGATGCGCAACACCGCGGGGGCGATCTCCACGCTGCTCGGCGTGCTTCTGCTGCTGCCGGTGATGATCGATCTGCTTCCCTCCTCGATCCGCTCCGACATCTCGCCCTATCTGCCCAGCAACGCGGGTGAGGCGCTGCTCTCGCCCACTCAGCAGGCGGGCAGCCTCGCGCCGTGGACCGGCTTCGCGGTGATGTGCGTATACGCGGCGGTGGCGCTGGTCGGCGCGGCATTCGTGCTCAAGCGCCGCGACGCCTGATCTGGTGGCAAGGTCTAGGCATGGCGGTATCGAGGATTGACGGACGGCTGAGGCACCGGTGGGATCGGGACCGGCTTGCCTCGGCCGTCCGGGCCTGGCTGCGGCGCCGCCAGGCCGTCGTGGACGTGCTGGTCGTGCTGGTCTTCGCGGCGGTGGCCGTCGGCCGGATCAGCGCGGAGCAACGACCGGTCGCGACGGCCGTGTGGATACTCGCGTTCGCCGGGTTCGTCCCGCTCGGCTTCCGGCGGCTGGCACCGGTCGCGGTCTTCGCGGCGGTGACGGCGATCGCGGTCGCGGGCCTGGCCGTCGGATCGGATCAGGCCGCGCCCATGCTGTTCGTCGCGCTGTTGGCGGCGCTCTACTCGCTGGCCGCGAGCCGGCCGAGGCGTCTCGCCCTCGTCGGCGCGGCGGTGTTCGAGCTCTGGGCCGGCATCGCGTTCTTCGTCTGGGCCCCGCACGACTTCTATCTCCCGTCCATCGTGCTGATGACCGGCACAGCCCTCGCCGCGCTGATGACCGGGTTCAACCATCAGACTCGCCGGGCCTATCTCGCCGCGCTCGAAGACCGTGCGGCCCGCCTCGAACGCGAGCGTGACCAGCAGGCCAGGCTCGCCGTCGCCCAGGAGCGCACCCGGATCGCGCGCGAGGTGCACGACATCGTCAGCCACAGCCTCTCGGTGATGATCGCGCTGGCGGACGGAGCCGCGGCCGTCACCGCCATCACCCCGGACCGCGCGGCCGACGCGATGCGGCAGACCGCGCGCACCGGCCGGGACGCGATCGGCGAGATGCGCCGCATGGTCGGCGCCCTGCGCACCGAGGAGCCGGCGGCGGATCGCCACCCGCAACCGGGGATCGCCCAGCTCGACGCGCTGCTCGACGAGGTCCGCGAGGCCGGGCTGCCGAGCCGGCTGATCGTCGAGCACGACCTCGGGCACCTGCCGGTCGGCGCGCAGCTCGCGATCTACCGCATCGTGCAGGAGTCCCTGACGAACATCCGCAAGCACGCCGACGGGGCGACCGCGGCGTGCGTGCGGCTGAGCAGGAGCGATGGCGCCGTGGACGTGGAGATCACCGACGACGGCCGGCCCGGAGGCGTCCGCGCCACGGACTCCGGCCACGGCATCGTCGGGATGCGCGAACGGGCCGCCGCGTACGGCGGGAGCATCGAGGCCGGCCCGGGCCCGCACGGCTGGCGCGTGCACGCCCGGATGTACCTGGACGAGGCGGAGGAGCCCCGATGAGCACCATCAGGATCCTGATCGTGGACGATCAGCAGCTGCTGCGCCTCGGCTTCCGCATGCTCATCGAGGCCCAGCCGGACCTGGAGGTCGTGGGCGAAGCCGGCGAGGGCGCGGAGGCGCTGCGGGTGACCGGCCTGGAGCAGCCGGACGTCGTGCTGATGGACGTGCGGATGCCCGGCATGGACGGGATCGAGGCCACCGAGCAGATCGCCGCCAGGTTTCCGGAGACACGCGTGCTCGTGCTGACGACGTTCGACCTCGACGAGTACGCGTTCGCCGCGCTGCGGGCCGGCGCGAGCGGCTTCGTCCTCAAGAGCATCGAGTCCGACGAACTGCTCGCCGCCATCCGAACGGTGGCGCGCGGCGACGCCGTGGTCGCCCCGCGCATCACCCGGCGGCTCCTGGAGACCTTCGCGCATCAACTGCCGGTCGGCGACGCGTCGGCGGCCGCCGACGCTGACGCCCGCGTGGCCCGGCTCACCCAGCGCGAGCGGGAGGTCCTGGCCGAGGTCGCGCAGGGCCGGTCCAACGCCGAGATCGCCGAGCGGCTGTTCCTGTCCGAGTCGACGATCAAGACGCACGTCGGCCGGATCCTGCCGAAACTCGGCCTGCGGGACCGGGTCCAGGCCGTCGTGTTCGCGTACCAGACCGGCATCGCGCGTCCGGAGCGCTGAACCGTTCTTCCTCATCCGTGCGTGCGAGAATGCCCAACGTGGTCGATCCGTCAGAACTCTCCGGCACGACTTCCGGCCGAGCAACGCGGCGCGAGCGGGCCGCGCGTCAGATCGGCCGTCTCTACTTCGCCTTCGCCGTGGTGCTCGTGCCATGGGTCGTGTATCTCGCGGTGAGCCTGCCCAGGCGGGCGGTCTCTCTGCACTACCGAAGTACCTGGGTCGGGTTCGACATCGGTCTGATCATCGTGCTCGCCTGGATCGGGGTGTGCGCCTGGCGGCGAGATCCGAGGATCGTACTTTCGGCGGCGGCCGGTGGAACCCTGCTGTGCGCGGATGCCTGGTTCGACGTGACGACCTCCGCCCCGGGCTCCGCCCATGTGCAGGCGATCGTCTCCGCGCTTCTGCTCGAACTGCCCTGCGCCGCTCTGTGCTTCCTACTCGCCCGCCGAAGCCTGGCCGTCCTGGCCGCCCGGGCCGCCGACAGACACCTGAGCGAGCCCTGAGGTACCGCATACGCCCGTGGTCCATCCGGTCGGCGTCGTGGGCGCCGACCGGATGGCCAGGTGTTCGGGCTGTGCCAGGTCAGCCGGCCGCGGCCTGGATCGCGTTGGCGATATTCGGCCGCTGCCATTGCACCGTGCCGCGGTTCATCAGGGCGAACTGGTCGTCGCCGACTCCGGTGTATCCGTTGTCCCACACCACGGTCTTCTGGCCGAACTGCGCGGCGTACGAGGTGATGTGAGAGTCGAAGTTCGCGACCTCGCCGGAATTGTCGCCGCCGTTGTACGGCTTGGTGGTGGCGCCGTACTCCGTCCAGACCACCTGGATGCCGCGGCTGGTGAACAGCTGATCGGCGTGGTTCACGTCCCCGTCGGGCAGGTAGTTCATCGAGCCGTCCCAGGTCAGGTAGTCCGGCGCGGCCGTGGAGCAGAAGGCCCACGGATTGTACGTGTGCACCGATACCGCTATGTTCGCGCCCGCGGGCACCGTGAGGTTGTCCGCGCCGGTCGCCGCGTTGGCGCCGTACGGCGTCACGAGCAGCCAGCGAGTGGCGTTGTTGCCACCCGTCCCGCGCACGACGTTGACGAAGTCCTGATTCAATGTGTTGATCGGGCCCCAGTTGTCCGACGTGCCGCCGCCGTACCGGTTGCCGCCGTTGGCGTCCTGCGGCTCGTTCATCGACTCGAAAAGCAGGTGGTCGCCCTCGCCGTTGAAGTAGGTGGCGATCTGCGTCCACAGCGCGACGAATTCCGGCTCGGTCGTGCCCATCGCCTCGTTGCTCGGAATCAGCCAGCTGCTGCCGCCGCCGTCATGGTGGATGTTGATGTCCACGTACATGTTGTCGCTGATGGCCCAGTCGATGACCTGCTTGAGGCGGGCGAAGAAGTTCGGGTCGACGGTGTAGTTCGGCGCCCCGCTCGTCATGTGCGGGTACCAGGTCACCGGGATGCGCAGGTAGTTGAACTTCGTCGCGATCAGGTCGATCATCGGCTTCGTCGTAGCCGGGTTGCCCCAGCAGGTCTCGTTGCAGGTCGTGTCGAACGAGTTGCCCAGGTTCCAGCCGGCGTGGATCTGCGACCAGAAGCCGCTGCCGCCACCGCCGGTGGGGGTGCCGGTCGGGCCGCTGCCGCCGTTGACCGTCCAGAGCTGGTTGGCCGTCCCGGTGCAGTCCCAGATCTGCAGGTAGGAGCTGTTCGCGCTGCCGTTCGCGTCGAGACACCTGCCCGAGTTGGGGTTGGTGACCTCCCCGCTGGCATTGATCGTCCACCGCTGCGCGGCGGTGCCGTTGCAGTCATAGAGCTGCACACGCGTGCCGTTCGCGGTGCCGGCGCCCGTCACGTCGGCGCAACGGCCCGAGGCGGGGTTCACGATCGACCCGTTCGACTGCGCCTGCCACTGCTGCGCGGCCGTGCCGTTGCAGTCGTAGATCTGGACGACGGTGCCGTTCGCGGTGCCGGCGCCCTGCGCGTCGACGCACCGGCCGCTCTGCTGGCCCACGATGGTGCCGGGGGTGTTCGTCGCGGCCGACGCCGTGCCGATGACCACTGTCGCCGTGGCCATGCTCAGAGCCGCGGCCGCCGCCACGGCGACCGCGGCGCGCCACGCGTGGCGTCTGCGGCGGTCGAGATGCTGGTGGGTGGAGTGCATCGTTGCGTGTCTCCTGGGAGATTCGAGGTGTGGGTGATGATTGAGACCCCGAGGCACATCCCACGTCGCCGATCCTGGGCTGGGCACGTGGCCGTATCGGCACCCACTAAGCGAGTGCCTAGTAGGTGCTAGATAGTGCCCGGATTCGCAAAGTACTTCACCGCGGGCCTCCCGACAAGAGGGCTGATCCGTCCGAGTCCCGGCCCGCTGCCTCCGCCCCGGAACACGAACCCCGTGACCCTGCTCGTCACCGGCCGAACAGCAGTTCGGCGGCCACTTCCCACTCCTCGACCAAGTCAATGGTCTGCGGCGCGCGCAGCCACTGCACCTGCAGGCCGTCCATCATCGCCACGATCTGCCGGGCGAGAACCCCCGGGCGGTCGGTCAGTTCCCTGGCGAGCGCCGCGAACGAGGAGACCACTCTCGCCTGGCGCGCCGCGAAGTAGTCGTGCGTCGGGTGGCTGGGGCTCAACGACTCGATCTCCAGCACCGCGAACAGCCGCACGATCTCAGGCTGCTGCTTATTGCGTCGTACTGTCGCGGCGCACAGTTGCCGCAGGTCGACGCCCTTCGGCCCGCCGTCAGACCACTCGTCGGGCACCTCGTCCGCACCGACGCCGAGTTCCCTGCGCAGCGACCGGGCGTCCTCGACGTCACGATGCTCGAGAACGGCGATGAGCAGCCCGACCTTCGAGTCGACGTAATGCAGCAGCCCGGGGACGGTCAGTCCGCACTGGTCGGCGACGTCCTGCATGGACAGGCCCCAGAAGCCGCGTTCGGCGATCAGTTCGCAGGTCGCCTCCATGATCTGCCGCCGACGCTGGGCCGCCGGCAGCCGGGCCCTGTCCCGCCGGTATCTCGGAGCCGCCTCGGCCATGCTCACCGCATCCTTCCGCCAGAATCCGGACAACTGGGCATCCAGCCAAGGCTATCCGTATCACCAATGGTCGAAGGCTCCTAGCCGAGCCCGCTTACGACGCCGCCGTAACTGCTGCCCTTGATGGTGACCGCGTACCCGTCGCCGTTGGCGAGGTACCAGTGCTGGAAGGTGCCGTAGGCGTTGCCGAACTCGAGGGTGATCTGGGTGTCGCTCCAATAGAACACGGTGACGCCGACACAGTCCGCGCTGTTGGAGTCGCTGTATCCGGCCTCGAAGTCGGTGTCGTCGGTGAAGTACAGCTGGTTGCCGAACACGTCGCCGTTGTTGGTGTACGTCCCGCAACTGGTGTTGTCGTCGGAGCTGCCCGACGGGTACGTGCTCCCGAAGCCGGAGCCGTCGATCGTGACGTACGGCGACTCCTGGCCGGGGCCCGCGTTCCCGCTGAACCACACGTCGGTGATCGACGGCCGCGTCGTCGAGGCGGCGCTCGCGTTGGTCGCCGTGGCCGCCGCGAGACCCGCGGCGAGTGCCACCGCGGACGTCGTCAGCCCGAGCCGGTAAGTCCACTTCATGGGTGTCCCCTCCCGAGATCTTCGTGCATCGCTTGCACGAGGGGAACGCTACGAAGGTTTCGGTCTCCCCGAATCCGTGGAATCACGTACGTTCGCCTCCGGCTCGGGCAGCGCCTCGGCCGCGGTCGCGGCCAACCAGTGCTCGTATCTGTCCCAGGACCAGCCCGATCGGCTCGGACGGCGGTGTCCGACGGCTTCGCGCCACGTGACCGGGCACACTGGACGCAGTACGCGGTCCCGGCCCGTGGAGGAGTTGGCCAGCGAGGTGTCCCAGCTGACGTTGCTGTTCGTAGTACTGCTGGCCGCGATCGTCACCACTCCGTTGGCCGTGCGGATCGGCGTGCCGCAGCCGGTGCTGATGACGGGCTTCGGGATCGTGCTCGCGGTGCTCCCCTTCGTCCCCGACATCTCGCTGGATCCTGATCTGATCCTCCCGCTGGTGCTGCCGCCGCTGATCTACGCCGCGGCGCAGCGTTCCACGGCCAGCTACTTCCGGGCGAACCTGCGCACCATCCTGCTGCTGGCGGTCGCGTTGGTGCTGGTCACCACCGCGGCGGTGGCCTGGGCGTGCTCGGCGCTGATCCCGGCGCTGCCGGTGGGCGCGGCGATCGCGCTCGGCGCGCTGATCTCTCCGCCGGACCCGATCGCCGCGGCCGCCGTGGCCGGGAGCGTCGGCCTGCCGCGCAGGCTGCTGAGTTCGCTGGAGACCGAGGGCCTGTTCAACGACGTGACCGCGCTGGTCGTCTACGGCCTGGGCATCGACGCGGTCGTCACCGGCAGGTTCTCCTCTCTGCACGCGGCCGGGCTGCTCGCGCTGTCCGCCGTGGCCGCGGTCGTGTTCGGGGTCGCGCTCGGCTGGCTCAGCGGGAAGCTGATGGCAGTGCTCGGCGACCCCACGCTGCAGGTCGGGCTCAGCCTGCTGGTGCCCTTCGCCGCGTACAGCCTGGCCGACCTCGTGCACGGCTCCGGGGTGCTCGCGGTCCTGGTGTGCTCGCTGTGGATCAACGACCGGGCGGTCGGCGCGGACGACGTGGGATTCCGGCTGGTCGGCGGGGCCTTCTGGGACGTGGTGGAGCTGCTGATCTCCGGCATGGCCTTCGGCCTCATCGGACTGGAGCTGACGAACGTGCTGGACGCGGTGGGCAACCGTTGGCCGTCCATGCTCGCGCACGCCGGCATCGTCATCGCCGTGGTGGTCGGGGTACGCCTGATCTGGCTGCTGCCGGGCTCCTGGCTGCTGTCCCGCTGGGATCTGCGCCGCGGGACCAGGGAGGAGGCGAACTCGGCCGGCTGGCGCGAGTCGAGCGTGCTGTGGTGGGCCGGAATGCGCGGCGTCGCCTCGGTCGCCCTCGCGCTGGCGATCCCGCGGACCATCGACGGCGGTGGCGCGTTCCCGCTGCGTTCCGAGCTCGTCTTCATCGCGTTCTGCGTGGTGCTGTTCACCCTTCTGGTCCAGGGCCTGACGCTGCCTTGGCTGGTCCAGCGGCTCGAACTCAGCCCGGGCCAGGATGAGCAGGACGCCGCCGAACGGCAGCTGTGGGCGCGCGTCGGCAAGGCCGGGGCGCGACGGCTCAAGGAGCTGGCGGAGACCGAGGAACTGTCAGACGAGCTCGTCGACCGGCTGAAACAACGTCAGCTGGACCGTCTGGCCCGGTATCGGCCCGACCTGTACGACGAGGAACAGCGACGCGAGATGACCGAACGGATGAAGCGCGCCGGCGAGCTGCTGCGGGTGGAGCAGGAGTTGATCGCCGCCGGCCGCCACGAGATGCAGCTGGCCCGTACCGAGCCCGGCGCGGACCCGGTCATCGTCGACCGGGTCATCCACCGGCTCGACATCCGCACGGGCCGAAGCCGCCCGCCCGCCCCGCCGAACGACGGGGCCGGCGCACGGACGTCGTGACGCTTCCGAGGGCCGGCCACTCTCGACACCAGGCAGCGTGTTCCAGTACTAGCGTGTTCCAGTATTAAGGCATGGTGCTCCGGTACTGCTGTGCTCCAGTGCCGCGGTGCTAGCTTGCGGCCGGCGCCTGCCAGATGGTCGCGCCCACCGGAGCTCCGCTCAGACCCACGACGAGGCCGGTGTCGCTGATGGCGTTCGGGCGGTTGTCGGTCGGCGAAAGCGCGGTCGTCGTCCCGTTGTGCAGAACGGTGCCGCCGAAGGTGATGATCTGCCCGAGATCGTTGATCGCCAGCGGCTGGACGTTGCCCAGGCTGGTCATCGTGCCGTCGTGCCACACGAAGCCGTTGACACCCTCGGTCCCGTAGGTACCGATGACCTGGCCCTTGTCGTTCAGGCCGGTCACCGACCACAATCCGGTCGGAAGGGCCGTCTTCTTGCCGTTCTGCCACAGGAACGCGCTCTCCGGCCGCCCGGCGCCGGCGCCGCAGACCAGGACCTGGCCGCTGCTGTCGACGTCGACGGCCTGGCCGGGGCCGAGGTCGGTGAGCTTGCCGTTCGACCATATCGCCGCGTGCGCCACGCCCGAGGTGTTCTCGCTGTAGCCGACCACCAGCCCCGCGTCGTCCTGCGCGAGCGGTGCGGAGTAGCCGCCGAGGCCGGGCAGTGTGGTCGCCTTGCCGTTGTGCCAGACCGTGGCAAGGGTCCGGCCGCCGGTGGCGTCGCTGGTGCCGATGATCTGCCCGCTGTCGTTGATCGCGGTCGCGCCGCTGTTGCTGCCCGGGGTGCCCAGGTCGGTCAGCCTGCCGTCGCGCCACACGAACGCGTGCAAGGTCCCATCGCCGGCCTGCGCCTCGCCGACCACGTCGCCGCACTGGTTGATGCCGCTGACTTCGGTGTTGGCGCCGCCGGGCAGCAAGCCCAGGTTGGTGAGCTTGCCGGCGTGCCAGACGAATCCGTCAGTCTGCTGGCCCACACTGAGGTCGCCGGCCACGTCGCCGTGGTCGTTGACCGCGAGCGCCTAGCTGTTCGCAGGGCCGATCTCGACGCCGGCGACCGAGGCCGCGGTGTGCGTCGAGGCCGCGGCGGAGGCCGCCGTGGCCGCTCCGATGGTCATGAACGCCGCCGCTCCGGAGACGAGTAGTGCACGCTTCATCAGACTCCTCCATCATTCCGATTCGGTCCGCGACGCGGCGGTTTCCCCGTCCGCCCCCGGACTCCGATGAACTGCATCGAGAGCAGGAGTGCCGATGCGGAAAATCGTGTGCGCATCGCATGGCGATGCGCACACGTGGGCTAGCTGATCCAGGGCGCCTTGTACGTTCCCGTGTCGTTGAGGACCGCGGTCCAGTCGTCCCCGGCCCAGATCTGGCTGATCTTGCCGTCGCGCAGGACGAAGAGGTCGAGGGCGTTCCAGGTGACGGTGCGTCCGCTCGCCGGGATGCCGATGATGGCGCCCTTCTGGGTGCCGGTGAGGATCTGGCGAACCACGACCTGGTCGCCCTGGCCCATGACGTCGTAGACGGTGGAGTTCAGGTCGGGGAGCGCGGTCACGATGCTTGTGAACAGGCCCTCGACGTTGGCGCTGCCCGAGACGACGCCCAGCGTGCCGCCGTGCCACGCCGCGTCCGAGGTCACCAGGCCGGCCGTGGCGCTGCCGTTGTGTTCGTCGATGACTTCACGCAGGAACGTCTCCACCACGCGCTCGTTGGCTCGCACGTCTCCGCCGCGTCCGTCGTCCGTCACGGTCTGAGTGTTCTGACCGGCGGCCGCGGGCTGTGCGCCGGCCGCCGCGTTGGCGATCCCCAGGCCGCCGGTGACGGCGACGGCCAGGGTGGCGCGTTGCAGCTTCTTCATGACAACCTCCTGAGATTTTGGCTTGACTGTTCAGCTGAAGCGGGCGACGGCTACGTCGCCTGTGCGGTTGTTACTTCGTCAACGGCCTGGGATGGTGAGCCGGCCGGGACCAGCGGACCGCGGGGGAGCATGGCGCCTGCGATGAGTGCGCCTGCGGCGAAGATGGCGGCGATCCACCAGAACGCCGTGTCGTATCCGTGCGCCAGTGCCGACTCGGTCGGCGTCTGACGGCCGGTCAGTCGGGCTGAGGTGGGGTGCGTCGTGAGGTAGGAGGCAACGGCGCCGGCGAAGATGGTGTTCACCAGTGAGATTCCGATCGAGGCACCGAGCTGCTGGGCGACGGTGACGGTCGCGGACGCGACTCCGGCGTCCTGTGGGGCCACATCGAACGTCCCGGTGCTGATCGCCGGTGAGATGACCATGCCGAGGCTGATGCCGTCGACGATGAGCGGGCCCAGGACGCCCGTGGCGTACCCGGTGTGCGGGCCGAGCTGAGCGAGCCAGACCATCGCGCCCGCTGCGGCGAGTATCCCGAACGCGGTCAGCTGCCTGGGCCCGAATCTGGGCAGCAATACGATGGTGGACAGGTTGGCGGCGGCCGCAGAGCCGATGCTGAACGGCAGGAATGCGAGGCCGGTCACCAGCGGCGAGTAGCCGAGTGTCTGCTGCATGTAGTAGGTCAGGAACAGGAAGGTGGCGAACATCCCTGCTCCGGTGATGAACATCGAGGCGTAGGCGCCGGCCCGGTTGCGGTCCAGCACGATGCGGGGCGGTAGCAGCGGGTTGGCCGCGCGTCCCTGCCACACCGCGAAGGCCGCCAGTAGTGCCGCGCCGACGGTGATGAACCCGTAGGTGGACGGCGTGTCCCAAGAATGCGCGGCCGCATTCGAGAACCCGTAGACCAGGCAGAAGACACCGCTGGAAACCAGCAGCACGCTCGTGACGTCCAGCCTCGAGCGGGTTCGGGACGGCTGTCCGCTTGGCAGCAGCGCCGCGCCGGTCAGGGCCAGTCCGGCGAGGATCGGGTTGATGTAGAGCGTCCAGCGCCAGTCGAGGTATTCGGTCAGCGCGCCGCCGAGCAGCAGGCCCGCCGCGCTTCCCGCCATCGCGATCGCCCCGTAAATGCCGAAGGCCCGGCCGCGCTCCCTCGGCTCGCTGAACGTGGTGGTCAACAGGGACAGTGCCGACGGCACCAGCAGCGCGGCGAACGCTCCCTGCCCGGCCCGCGCCGTCACCAGCATTCCGAAGTTGACGGCCGCGCCACCGATGACCGAGATGCCTGCGAAGCCGATCAGCCCGGCCAGGAACGTCACCTTCTGACCGAGCAGATCGACCAGCTTGCCGCCGGGAAGCAGCAGGCTGCCGAAGGCGAGGGTGTAGGCGGTCACCACCCACTGCCGGTCCGCGGTAGTGAAGTGCAGCGCGCGCTGCGCGGACGGCAGCGCGATGTTCATCACCGTGAGGTCGAGCACCACCATGAGCTGGGCGAGGCCTATCACTCCGAGGACGAGCCAGCGCCGCCGGTCCCAGCGGGCATCAGGCATGATATTCACCTCTTCATGACAGCGGAGGCGAAGTCGAACGAGATCCCCATCTGGGCCATCCTGATGTTGACCATGGGGTAGCAGTCGAACGTCTGGATCTTGCCGTCACGCAGGTGGAAGATGTCGGCCGCGGGGACGCTGGTCTTCACCCCGTTCGGCGCGAGCGGTCCGGCGGGCGTCGGAAACGGGCCCTCGAAGGTTCCCTGGATCAGGAGCTGGACCGCGACCAGGTCCTGGCCAAGATCGTGGACCTGCAGCAGTTCGCGGTGGATGTCCGGGAACACGCCCCACATGAACGTCACCACGTCATCGAGCTTCTCGCCCCGGTAGCTGTCCCCGCTCGACATCATGTTGAAGACGCCGTCCTCGGTGAAGGAATCGCGCCAGCCCTTGATGTCGCGCGCATCGCCCTCGGCCGCCCGGTACGCCGCTCGGACGATCTCTTCGTTGCTTGCCATGACGCTCTTCTCCCTCTTGGCCAATCACTGTGCTGACAATTCGACAGTAGCCGGGATAACTTGAAGCGTCAAGTGCATATGCCTCAGGAGGAAGCGTCGCACGTCCTGTGCGCTTGTGCCTTCTAGGTGGCGGCGATCAGAGCGTCAACGGAGTTCGGAGCGATGAACTTGACTCATCAAGCCTCGTGAGGGCGATGGTAAGCGTGCCTCAGTCAAATACTCGTCAGTTGATTTCCGAGGTGT